>JAJRTY010000116.1 GCA_024278055.1 Alphaproteobacteria bacterium
TAACCGGCGACACATCAAACGTCGCCTGGTGGGCCCATATTGGCGGTTTTGTTGCCGGTGCAGCGCTTGTGGTTTTATTCAAACGTCCCTCGGTCCCCTTGTTTGGGGCGGCTCCGCCTTCATGATGAGTTAAGTTCCAGGCCGCTTATCCAGAGAAATTGTGCGTGTTTCGCGTGTTATAGATATAAATTTCCTGTCAAAAATAATAGGGTAACGAAACAAAGCAGCAAAATCATTGATTTTACTGGACAGTGGCTTTAATCAGGATATTGTTGCGCTGCACCATTATTACCAGAGGATGGATTTATGAAGATCCTTGTACCTGTAAAACGCGTTGTCGATTACAACGTCAAAATTCGCGTCAAAGCCGATGGCAGCGGCATTGAACTTGCCAATGTCAAAATGTCGATGAACCCTTTTGACGAAATTTCCATCGAAGAAGCCATCCGTCTGAAAGAAGCGGGAACGGCAACAGAAATCATCGCTGTTTCAATTGGCCCGCAACAGGCCCAGGAAACCATCAGAACGGCGCTGGCCATGGGTGCTGATCGCGGCATTCTGGTGAAAACCGATGAACTTGTTGAACCTCTCGCCGTCGCCAAAATTTTGAAAGCCATTATTGGTGAGGAAGAACCTGGTCTGGTAATATTGGGCAAACAGGCTATTGACGACGACTGCAACCAGACCGGCCAGATGCTGGCTGCGATTTTAGGCTGGTCGCAGGGAACGTTTGCCTCAAAGATCACCATTGAGGGCGACAGAATTTCAGTTATCCGTGAAGTAGATGGCGGCTTGCAGACTGTTGATCTGAAAATGCCGACGATAATCACCACGGATTTGCGCCTTAATGAGCCGCGCTATGCTTCTTTGCCCAATATTATGAAGGCGAAGAAAAAGCCGATTGATGAAAAATCTCCGGAAGATTATGGCGTCGATGTAACTCCTACCCTTAAAATTCTGACAACCGTTGAGCCTTCAGGGCGTCAGGCTGGTGTTATGGTGGCTTCGGCTGCAGAACTTGTCGATAAACTAAGAAACGAAGCAGGAGTATTTTAATGGCCGCCTTGCTGATTGCAGAACATGATAATGACGAGTTAAAAGATTCAACCGGCAAAGCAGCAACGGCTGCCCTGGCTCTGGGTGAAGACGTAGACATTCTCGTTGCCGGTAAAAATTGTGCAGCCGTTGGTGAACAGGCAGCAAAAATTTCGGGCATTGCCAAAGTTCTGGTGGCCGATGATGATCTCTATGAACGCCCGCTGGCAGAGAATATGGCAGCACTCATCGTGGCGTTGATGGAAAATTACGACACCGTGATTGCAGCAGCGACAACAAGCGGCAAGAATTATATGCCACGCGTTGCAGCCCTGCTTGATGTAGCCCAGATTTCAGACATCACCGCGGTAATCAGCCCGGATACGTTTGAGCGTCCGATCTATGCCGGCAATGCTATTCAGACGGTACAGTCTGTTGATGCAAAAAAAGCCATGACCGTACGCGCCACCGCCTTTGCAGCGACCGAAGATGGCGGCTCAGCAGCGATAGAAGCGATTAGCGCCGGTGATAATCCGGGACTTTCGACATTTGTCAGTGATGAACTGTCAAGTTCCGAGCGGCCTGAGTTGACGTCTGCCAAGATTGTTATTTCCGGCGGACGCGGTATGCAGTCCGGTGATAATTTCGTCATGCTGGAAAAAATTGCCGACAAGCTTGGGGCAGCCGTTGGTGCAAGTCGTGCTGCCGTTGATGCGGGCTTTGTTCCCAATGACTATCAGGTTGGCCAGACCGGCAAGGTTGTGGCACCTGAGCTTTATATTGCCGTTGGTATTTCCGGTGCTATTCAGCATCTGGCTGGAATGAAAGACAGCAAAGTTATCGTTGCCATCAATAAAGACGAAGAAGCGCCGATTTTTCAGGTGGCTGATTACGGACTGGTGGAAGATTTGTTCACTGCCATACCGGCGCTGGAGGCGGAACTCGAAAAGGTGGGCCTGTAGCAGGTCCTGATAAGACAGAGATATTGTAACTGGAGCAAAAACGCATATAATTGCGCTGCGCTGCCTGTGATGCTGGAGAGTGGATCGAATGAAAATTGAAAAGATTGGCGTTATTGGCGCCGGACAGATGGGCAATGGTATTGCTCATGTCTGCGCTCTTGCAGGTCGGCATGTCACCTTGTGCGATCTGTCGCCCGAAGCGCTTGAAGCAGCACTGGCGACAATAAACGGCAATCTTGCCCGTCAGGTTTCAAAGGGCTCAATTACAGAGGAGGTCCGCGAAGCTACCCTGGGGCGGATCAAAACAGTTGTCAGTCTCGACCAGCTTGGCGATATCGACCTCATCATTGAATCAGCCGTTGAAGATGAAGAAGTCAAGCGCAAGATATTTGTTGATCTGTGCCCGTATTTGCGTGAAGACACAATTATTTCCAGCAACACATCGTCCATTTCCATAACCCGTCTGGCTGCCGTCACCGACCGGCCCGGGCGGTTTATGGGTATTCATTTCATGAACCCGGTGCCGGTTATGGAACTGGTCGAGCTTATTCGCGGCATTGCCACCGAAGATGATATTTTCAATGACGTGCGAGGCTTTGTTGGCGAGTTAAACAAGACGGTTGCTGTCGCCGAAGATTTTCCCGCCTTCATGGTCAACCGCATTTTATTGCCGATGATCAATGAGGCCATCTATACGCTGTATGAAGGCGTGGGCACGGTTGAAGCCATTGACACGGCTTTGCGACTGGGTGCCAACCATCCCATGGGTCCGCTGCAACTGGCTGATTTCATCGGGTTGGATACCTGCCTGTCAATCATGCAGGTATTGTATGAAGGTCTTGCAGATACAAAATACCGCCCGTGTCCGTTGCTGGTAAAATATGTCGAAGCAGGCTGGCTCGGACGCAAAACCGGGCGCGGCTTTTATGATTATCGCGGCGAGACACCAGTGCCGACACGTTAGGAACTGGCGACAATGATAGATCATGTTTCCATAGAGGTTTCTGATCTTGAGTTAAGTACACGGTTTTACAAACGCCTCCTCAAACCCCTCAACATGCACATTGTGACCGAGCAACCGGACACGGTTGGCTTTGGCAAAAAATATTCCGAATTCTGGATTAACCTGCGCAAAGGCATGCTCAAACCTGCCACCAATTCAGGAGCTCATGTTTGTTTGCGTGCGCCCAATACCGCCGCCGTCGACGAATTCTACCAGGTTGCTCTTGAAAATGGTGGCGCAAGTGATGGCAAACCCGGCCCGCGCCCGCACTACACTCACAACTACTACGCCGCCTTCATCCGCGACCCCGACGGCAACCGGATAGAGGCTGTGACGTTTGTTGGTTAGGCAAATTTCCAAGCATGTTCGGATTAAATAGAACCGAACTGGGCAGGCCCCATTTTTCGCACCATCCCGGCCTTGAGCCACTACTGTCCGGTTAAATTCCAATCTACCTCCCTCCCCCTTGTGGGGAGGGATTGAGGGTGGGGGTTAAAATTGAGGGTGGGGGTTAAAGATGTCATGCATGTGCCCGGCACATTTATAAAAACATTAATAAACAACAGCTTATAAGAACTCACGCATAAAATAACCCCCACCCCAACCCCTCCCCACAAGGAGGAGGGGCTCGATAAATCTTCATTTGCCAATTATATCGAGTTTTTCAAATTCGACCTGTCGTGTTGAAAACAAACCTGAACATTCCATCGATTACCGTTTAACCGGACAGTAGTGGCTCAAGGCCGGGATGGTGCGGCGGTCCTCAAGTAAACTGATCTGGCTCTAGTTGTGGACCCTCAACAGGTTGTTCTTCTTGAATCCCAATTTTGAGATTGGTGTTTGATCTTTTATACCACCATGTGGCCGGTGCCAATTGTACATGTGGGTCCATATGGGCAATTCCACTTTTCGGTATTCGGA
>JAJRTY010000117.1 GCA_024278055.1 Alphaproteobacteria bacterium
CAGACGCTTTTCAATATTTATGGTGTTGTCGAGGTTGTGAATGGTCTCGCGCAGCAAATCCTCACCGGTAATACCTAAGTGAACCTCGGCGCATTTGAGATTATGGGCAATTTCGGATGCGGATAAAAACCGCACCTCGACGTTGTCAAAACCGCTTAAGCGTCCAAAATAACCGCGCGCATTGCCGCTGCGCTCAATTGGAATGCCAGCTTCGCTAAACAATTGCGACGCCTGTTCCATAAGGCGGCCTTTGCTGGGCAGGGCGATGATGATTTTATCACTCATGAGACTTCCAGCCCGCTTGCGCAATTCAGCAACCGGTCAAGGTGGATGGCGCAACCAACTGCGGGTACCGGCCTTGGCGCACCGAGACCAGACAACAGATTGTCATAACGCCCGCCACCGGCAAGGTGACCGGCAATCCCCTCACCCGGCATTTCGAGTTGAAAAACAAAGCCCGTGTAATATTCAAGGTTACGCCCGAATTCAGCTGAGAACACCGCTTTGTCGAGATTGATTTTACGTTGCTCAAATAAATCCAGCCGACGTTCAAATGCGCCAAGTGCCGTTGTGAGATCAACGTTGGCAGCACTGGCCACGGTTCTGATTTTTTTCAGAGCCTGATGCGGGCTGTCATTGATTGCAAGATAGGCCTTGATTGTGTTGACGATGTTTTGATCCAGAGGTTTGGCATCGAGATCAGCCACATGGTTCAACAATCGCCGGGTAATATCGCCAACGCTGCGTCGACCGACAATGGGGATATTTTTGTGCGCAAGGTAAGCATCAACAATGCCAATCGCATTTGTCTCATCACGGCTGCGAAGCTGGTTGATCAGCGCGTCATCATAAAGACCGGTGGTAATTTTTTTGCCACCTGACAGTCGGTTGAGAAGATCATCCAGAGCATCGTGACGCCAGAACTGATGTTTCAATTTTTCACGCCAGCGCTCCGGCATATCGAAGCCGTCAATCAGGCTGGCAAAGAGGCTTAAATCGCCAAATTTGATGGTGAAATCTTTGACGCCCGCTGTTTCAATAGCACTGATACCGAGGCCCAGAACTTCCGCTTCGGCAGCTTCTTTATCATCGTGCATCAATAGTTCGACACCGGCCTGCTCAAATTCTCGCGGTTGACCGGGTCCGGCATCTTCGCTTTGAAATCTGAAGGCGGGGCCGACATAACAATAACGCGCCAGTTGATCGGCGCGAGGATTACGCTTTAGATAGATACGGCACGCCGGTATGGTGACGTCAGGGCGCAGACACAGCTCAAGGCCGAGGTGATCGGTGAACACATAGGTTCGCTGCCGCATCGCTTCACCGGACTGACTTAAAAAAACCTCGGCAGGCTGGATGATCTCCGGTGCGACGCGCTCATAACCGGTCTCAGCAAACAATTTGAGAATTCTGTCCTGGGCGCTGGTTAGCGCCGCGAGATTTTCAGGTGTTCGATACGACATGTCAGCGCGTCCGCTGGCTCGAGATAATCCCGGCAACGGTGGCAACAAGTTGGTCGCGCGATACCGTCATCTGCGCCGGGCGGCCACTGCGCCATTCCTCATTATCGCTGATATGCTCAGACATCCGCGCACCTTCAACCAAATCCTTGATGGTAACGGTGTCGGTGTTGAATTCATCTTCCCCCGCAATAACCACGCAAGGTGAACCACGGCGGTCGGCATATTGCAATTGCTTGCCGAATTGCCTGGGATTGCCCTGATACATTTCGGCGCGGATGCCAGCGGCGCGCAGTTCCTGTGTCATCTTCTGGTAACGGGCAAGGCTTTCACCGTCGCGGTCCATGACGGTAACGAGCACCGGCGCCGGAATGGGGTCGGTATCGAGCTTGCCGAGATTCTTCAGTGCCGTCATCAGGCGCGAGACGCCGATGTAAAAGCCGGTGGCTGGCACGTCCTGACCGGTGAAGCGCTTGACCAAACCATCATACCGCCCGCCGCCGCCGACTGAGCCGAAAACTACCTCTTCGCCCTTTTCGTTGGTGACGGGGAAGAGAAGCTCGCACTCGTAGACGGGGCCAGTGTAATATTCAAGGCCGCGGACTACGGAGGGGGTGAAGTGAATTCTGTCCTCACCATATCCCGCCTCTCGAACCATCCCCATGATATGAAGAAGCTCTATGATCCCTTCTTTGCCTGCATCTGTCTCCCAGCAAAGTGCTTGTAGAAACATTATGTTCATCAAGCTCTTGTTTGCGGAGGGTGGTCCGTCAACCTTGATCAAGCCTGATTTGTTCCAGCCATCCAGAACCCTGTCCCAACCTGTGATTATCAGATCTGGATCGCCACCGACGGTGGTTACGCGACCATCCACAATCCCAAATTGGATATCATCCCTATCGACATTCAAAAAGACCGCCAGAAAATCGTTTATTGTTTGATTGCTCAGCCCAACGCCTGGTGTAAAGTCTCCACTATCATCTTTCCGTCCCTTTCCAAGCCGAGCCTGCACACCCTCAACTCCAATTCGATCAATGGCATCCAGAGTACGAAGAACCTCAAGGCGGCGAACGGCGTTCCCTTCACCGCCCAAATTAATACCTTCGAGTACCCCATCCAGCACCTTGCGACTGTTCACTCGCACAACGTAGTCGCCGCGCTTGATTCCCAGCGCCTCCATCGTATCGGCCATCATCATGCACATTTCGGCGTCCGCCGACGGTCCCGGCGCACCGACACTGTCGGCGTCGAATTGCATGAACTGGCGGAAGCGCCCCGGCCCCGGCTTTTCGTTACGGAACACCCAACCGGCACGATAGGTGCGGTAGGGCATGTGAATGTTGTTGATATTCTGCGCCACATGGCGGGCGAGCGGCGCTGTCAGGTCATAGCGC
>JAJRTY010000118.1 GCA_024278055.1 Alphaproteobacteria bacterium
CTGAAAGCGACTTTCGGGTCAGACACTAAGGTGCAAAAGCCCTCTTTTCGATGCCGGGTAAACATATCCTTAACTTAAAATTGTCATTTTAATTCAAGGTCGTTGATAGACTCCAGCGTGATTCTCGACATATTTGAGCGTGGTCTTTTTCACCGCCTGACCAGTCAGTATTTTGAGATAGAAGACTTATGGATTCGGCAAATCACGATACGAGTTTTGGACGCAGGGGGACCTCACTCTCCCCCAGCAGCAATACCAAGACCCCCGCCACACAGGAAACTGTCGAAACGTTCGTCGTTGCCTCCAAAACAGTGATCGACACCTGGATTTCCAGCAAGGTTATTTCCGGATCAGTGCGCTTTATCGAGTTTTTGATAATCGCTGTTTTGGGATTTCTGATTTACTACGGCTATGTGCTTGAAAGAGACAAGGTTTTTCAATGGGGTTATGTTTTCACTATCGGCGTTACCACAACTGCGGTGATTATTTCATTTGAGGCCGTCGGCTTGTATTCAATTGCGTCATTAAGAAACTACATCGCCAGTACCAGCCGCCTGATTTCCGTCTGGACAATCGTCATCGGTGCTTTCACTGCACTGGTGTTTATATCAAAATTTGCCGATGTATTTTCCCGCGTCTGGCTGGCCTCATGGTACCTGTCGACTGTGGTTGTTCTGGCTGTTGAGCGCGGCATCCTTGCCAGTTTCATTCGCAGGTGGAACGAGCAGGGACGCCTGCAACGTAATGCTGTCATTATCGGCGGTGGTGAGGCCGGTAGTGATTTGATCCAGGCTCTCGAAGCCTCTTCTACTTCCGATATCCGCATATCCGGGGTTTTCGATGACCGCTCGGATGATCGCTCACCGGGTATCGTTGCCGGCATTCCAAAACTGGGTACCGTCAGCGAACTGGTTGATTTCGCCCGCAAGGTACGTGTTGACCTTCTCATCGTAACCTTTCCGGTGTCAGCTGAATCAAGATTGCTTGAGGTTTTGAAAAAACTGTGGGTTTTGCCGGTCGATATTCGCCTCAGTGCGCACACCAACAAACTGCGTTTTCGCCCGCGCGCATATTCCTATATCGGCAACGTGCCATTTTTAGATGTATTTGATAAACCGCTGGCCGACTGGAGCTACATCCTCAAACGCCTCGAAGATCAGATAATTTCTGCCATTGCCCTGGTGTTTGCACTTCCCATTATGGCTGTTGTCGCCATTGCCATCAAACTCGACAGCCGTGGCCCGGTAATTTTCAAACAAAACCGTTATGGCTTCAACAATGAACTTATCGAAGTTTACAAATTTCGCTCGATGTATACGGACCAGAGCGACGCTAAAGCAGACAAACTTGTTACCAAAGATGATCCCCGTGTAACAAAAGTCGGCCGCTTTATCCGCAAAACAAGCCTTGATGAACTGCCGCAATTATTCAATGCCCTCAAAGGCGATCTTTCTTTAGTCGGCCCCCGCCCCCATGCAGTTTCGGCAAAGGCCGCAGATAAGCTCTATGGCGATGTTGTTGATGGCTACTTTGCCCGCCACCGGGTACGTCCGGGAATAACCGGCTGGGCCCAGATCAACGGCTGGCGCGGCGAAACCGATACGGCTGAAAAAATACAGCGCCGGGTCGAGCATGATCTTTACTACATCGAAAACTGGTCCATTCTCTTTGACCTTTATATCCTCGCCATGACGCCGATTTCCCTGCTCAACAATACCGAAAGTGCTTATTAGCCGGATGATTGCCACCTCCAGACCTCGAATAGCCATCAATGAGCGGTTTTTGTTGTTTGCGATGTTTGGTGTCATCTCTTTGAGCGGAATCGTCTTTATTGAACCTGCTCCCTATGATATCGCTTTGCTCGTAGTTGGCACTTTTGCTCTGCTTTTTGGCTTGAGAATTCCGGCAAAATTTGCACCTCTTCTGTTTTGCTTCACTCTCATCATCATATTTGGCTTTGTTGCCTCGCTTTATTCCACCAGGATTACCGAGGCCGCGATGCACATCGTCACCACGGCCTACCTGATTGTCGGCACAGTTATTCTGGCCGCCTTCATTGCCGCCATGCCGCTAAGAGCGATAAGTGTTGTGATGAATGGCTATATTGTCGCCGCCCTCATTGCCACACTGGCAGGCTTTATCGGCTATTTTGATTTGATCCCCGGCGCCTATGATTTGTTCACACTTTATGGCCGCCTGAGCGGAACCTTCAAGGACCCCAACGTCTATGGCCCCTTTCTTATTGCCCCGCTGCTCTTTTTGATTTTTCAGTTCACCACCAAACCCGGCAAACATCTTCCGATACAACTTGGGGCTGCTCTCATTTTGACAGCCGGTATTTTCCTCAGCTTTTCCCGCGGTGCCTGGGCCCACCTTGTCGTGTCAGGCCTGGTGTTGCTTCCAATGATTTTGGTGGTTTTACCAAATAACATTTCACGATTTCGATTATTATTTTTTGGCCTCCTGGCACTCGTATCACTAGGTCTGTTTTTACTGCTTTTACTCGGCTCCAGTTCAATTTCTGACATGTTCACACAGCGCGCCCAGTTAACTCAGGCCTATGATGCTGGCGGTCGCGGCCGGTTTGACGGTCAAAGACTGGCGCTTGAATGGGTGCTCTCCAGTCCATTCGGGACCGGCTGGGGCGATTTTGCCCGCTATTGGGGGGAGCAAGCACACAATGTTTACATCAGCCAGTTCATGTTCAGTGGCTGGATTGGTGGTTTTGCCTATATTGCCCTGATCATTGCGACATTAATCCGAGGATTTGTTTTCATTCGGTATAATCTTGCAACCAGACCATATCTCATGGTTTTCCTTGCAACATTTTGCGGATTGATTTTGCAGGGTTTTGTTATTGACACCGATCACTGGCGCCATTTCTACCTGGTAATCGCAGCCATTTGGGGACTGACCAGCGCACCATGGGGTCGTCAGGAAGTTGAAAGAAATTCTGGACGATTGATCTAAAACGTGAGAAGAAAGCCCCACCCAATATCAACGGAGCGTAGCGCAGCCTGGTAGCGCACTTGACTGGGGGTCAAGGGGTCGCAAGTTCAAATCTTGCCGTTCCGACCAACACAAAAAACGGGTGGCAAATAAAATGCCAACCCGTTTTTTTGTCTTATCTCACCGGCAATTACGCCAGGCCGCTACTGGCCGCTCTATCCAACTTTCTTGATTTCCGCAATAAACCCGTTCATGTCATCACGCAGGTTCTGCAACACCACTTCCTGCCTGGAGATTTCGCCGGAGGCTTCCATTACCTTAACAGCCGCCTGCTGGGTTTCATCAGTCGCCTCTCGAACAAGAGCAATACTGGCGCTCACTTCAGTGGTACCGATGGCAGCTTCATCAACGTTACGCGCTATCTCCTGGGTTGCTGTACTTTGTTCTTCAACCGCACTGGCAATTGTTGTCGATATCTCGTTGACCTGTGCAATTGTTTCACTAATTCCGGCGTTGGCTTCAACGGCAAGTTTTGTCGTATTTTGAATGTTGTCTATCTGGGAGCTGGTATCTTCCGTGGCTTTTGCTGTTTGAGCTGCCAGACTTTTTACTTCCTGGGCCACCACCGCAAAACCCTTGCCCGCTTCACCGGCGCGCGCGGCTTCGATAGTAGCATTCAAAGCCAGAAGATTGGTCTGGGCGGCAATGTCGTTAATGAGATTGATGACGTCCCCGATTTTCTGGGAGGCCTCCGTCAGGCTTTCTATCTGCTCATTCATTTCGCGTGACTTTTCTACGGCAAGAGCCGTGATGTCAGCTGATTGGACAACCTGGCGATTTATCTCTTCTATAGAAGAGGTAAGTTCTTCAGTTGCACCTGCAACACCTTGCATGTTGACAGAAGCTTCTTCTGCCCCCGCCGAAACCGTCAAAGACTGTTCATTGGCTGCATTTGAGGACTTGTTGACCGTTTCGGAAACTTCCTGAAGTTTTTCAACAGAGGATGAAACGGACTCGACGACCTCCCTCATCTGGTTTTCAAAATTATTGGCGGTTTCTTCAAATTTTTGGGTGCGCCCCTTGATGAACCATGTCGCCTTGTTGATTGTCTCTGCTGATTCCAGAAACGCCCCAACCATTCCTTTTTCAGCAATCAGCCTGAAATACTGATTGCGTCCCACATATTCAAGACAGGCTTTGGATTCGCGCATATAAGCATCTGTGCGGTCGATCAACAAATTGATCGCATGCATCGTTTCGCCCAATTCACCCTTTTCCGTAATTTTCAAAATACGGGCTTCAAAATCGCCTGCCGCCACAGCCTCGCAAACTTCGCGAATATTGGTTATGGCTCTACGTGTTTTACTTCCTATCATCTTCATATACCTTTCACCGGATTCTCTGGTGATTTCTGTTTGGTGGAAATGTTAAATGTTGGCTGGTCCTAGCGAAAGCCACGGCGCTTCCCCTGCCCCAGTGTCATTACAAACTCATCATACGCCATGCTTTTCTCGGCAAGGAAGGCAGACACAATGGATTGCGAAGCCTCAAGTCCCTGCTTTCGGTTTTCGGATTTTTGCTCGGCTGTCTTCAGCTCCCGGTACAAAGGAATAACCGATTCATCGAGCACTTTACGATCGGGAACACGTCGGTTTGAATGATATCCTGTTACCTTACCGCTGTTGTCAAAGCTCGGAGTTACATGGGCATAGACCCAGTAGTGATCGCCGTTCTTGCAACGGTTGACCACATAGGCAAAGATCTCTTTACCCTCTTGGACCGTATCCCAAAGTAATTTAAAAATGCATCTGGGCATATCCGGGTGACGAATGAGATTATGGGGCTGACCAATTACGTCTTTTTCTTTGTACCCGGCAATATCCAGGAATATGCGGTTAGCATACGTGATACGCCCCTTCAAATTGGTTTTTGAGACAATGATCTCATCGTCTTTGAAAAACTTTTCAGACCCAGTAGTTAATACGTCACTGGTCATACCTACCTCCAATCAATGTTTGAATACTTACCCGCATTTTGCCGAATATTTTTGCTTCATCCCAAATCAACAATCAAACCTGTGCCCCACTACACAAAACCGGCAACTTTATGTTGAAATCCCACAACAACTGAACCTATAGTTGAAGTATTGATCTCAACCTATACTGTGACTACACTTTAGAACGATGATTATTAAATATTTAATAACGGGTTTTACTCGTGATGATACTGAGATCATCAACCATTCTTGCCGGACAGATTGACCGGTATTTGGGAGCAAAAAAACCCGGGATGCGCTTTCATTGGCCCGCCAACAGGTTTTAACCACCCGCAAAGCCTACTCGGACTTTGCGGGTGTTCTGAGACTCGAGCGTCTCAAATTCCAGGATTAGCTATCTTTAATTTGCAGATAGCTTTCAAGCGAATCATCCATTGCTTCTTTCCACGGGGTGTGGTGCAGCGGGGCCATAGTGCCGGTGATGACCGAGCGGTAGCTGTTGTTGCGGAAGCCCATGATGTCTTCCTTTTTATGTTTCTTCCACTGGTAAAAGGCATCACACGCCCCATCGAGGTCAAAACTGGGGTAATCCGTGTCGGCGATCAGTTCCGCCACATAATCACCCTGATATTTAATACAGGCATAATCATCCGGCAGCGCATCTTCCGCCGCCACCCGGTCTTCAACGTCCTTGGCCCTAACATCACTCGAAGGCACATCAATGCGGCCCATAATAATGTCGCGAACATACCAGGCTTGCGCATCAAACATATTGAAGGTGAACCACTGGTCCTGCATACCAAGATAAAACATCTTGGGATTTCGCGTCAGTACCACGCCTTTGTATAGATCAGCTGTTGCCAGCCGGTTGGCCGTGCTCAGGCGCAACTCATCTGGCAGAAACGGGAAACTATGCTGATAACCGGTACATAGAATTATGGCGTCCACATCCTTTGTGCTGCCATCCTTGAACGTTGCCGTATTGCCCTCGACCTTTTGCAGCAGCGGCACTTCGCTCCAGTTGTCGGGCCAGTTATAGCCGATGGGGGCGGTGCGGTGAGAGATCGTTATCGATTTGCAGCCATATTTCCAGCATTGCGAACCAATGTCTTCGGCTGAATAGCTAGTGCCGATTATCAGAATGTCTTTGTCTTTAAACTCAATCGCATCGCGAAAATCGTGGGCATGCAGGACGCGGCCATTAAAAGTTGAAAACCCTTCAAAGTCGGGCACATTGGGGGTGGAAAAATGCCCGGAGGCGACGATCACATGATCAAATTCTTCCTTGTATTCATGATCCTCCAGCAAATTATGGGCCGTCACCGTAAATTTACCTGATGCGTCATCATAAGCCACGTGACGCACCGGAGTGCGAAAGCGTATCCATTTGCGCACGTCGGCTTTTTCCACCCGGCCCTTGATATAATCGAACAAAACAGCGCGCGGCGGATAAGAGGCAATCTGGCGGCCAAAGTGTTCCTCAAACGAATAATCGGCAAATTCCAGGCCTTCTTTGGGACCATTTGACCACAGGTATCGATACATTGAGCAATGAACCGGCTCGCCATATTCATCCACACCCGTACGCCAGGTGTAATTCCACAGACCACCCCAGTCATCCTGTCTTTCAAAACAGACAATCTCAGGAATTTCCGCGCCCTTTTTGGCAGCTGACTGAAATGCCCGCAACTGTGCCAGACCTGAGGGTCCTGCGCCTATAATGGCAATCTTTTCACTCATTTTATTTTCCTGCTTGCTGAGTTTTGAAATTTTGCTAAAGTCCCGAATAATTGTGAACCAATTATGATCCTATCGCAACCAATAGTTTGCGTACACAGAATAAAATCGAGCAAGACGGCCAGTAATCCTCATACATTCAAAGCCAACCGTGAAAACAAAAGGAACCGCAATGACACTTTCTGATCGCCAATTAATTATTGCCGGCTGGGTTTTATTTATTATCTCTTCGCTCGGTTTCATCTGGTCCAGCCTCAAAAGTGGCGATATTCCAAGCCTGATCGGCGGTGTGTTCTTTCTGGCAGCTTGTATCGTTTTTTTGATCCCTTACATTCGACGCTCAATGTAGTCCCGCAACAAATATTGAAGCGTGCTTCAAATTGGATTAACACATGGTTCATTTTGGTATTGAATTGGTATAGTATATGCGCTATTCTGCCGCAGGAACGACAGCGCAACCATAGCGATCACTTCAGTTTCCCAAAGCGCTCGAGTTCCAGCCAGTCAATCAGCACAACTTCCAGGGGAGGAAACCATGATAAAACGAGCCATAAAAACAACGGCAGCAATTTTATTTGCAGCTTCGATGATCACGGGCGTCAGCGCCCAGACAGTACCTGAGTCAGATGATCCAATCATTATTGTTCAAAACAACTGGACCAGCCAGCTGGTGCTGTCCAACGTTGTTGGTAAAGTGCTGGAAGGCATGGGCTATACGGTTGAATACAAGCCATCAGATTCACAGCTGCAATTCACCGCAATTGCCAATGGCGATATGCATTTTCAGATTGAGGCCTGGGAAGGCTCAATGAAATCTGCGTTTGAAAAAGCCCTGAAAGAAGGCATGGTTGATGCAGGAACACATGATGCGGTTACCCGCGAAGAATGGTGGGTCCCCAGTTATGTGGCAGAAAAATGCCCAGGCCTGCCGGACTGGAAGGCCCTGGACAAATGTGCTGCTATTTTTGCCACCGCCGAAACCAAGCCAAAGGGCCGCTTTGTCGGACCACCAGCGGACTGGGGTAAAAACTATGCCGAACGCGTTGAAGCTCTTAAAATGAATTTTATAGCCATTAACGTCGGCCAGGCTGCCACCTTGTGGGCAGAACTGCAATCAGCCTATGACCGCAAAGAACCTATCGTATTGTTCAACTGGACACCCAATTTCATTGAAGCCAAATTCAAGGGCATGTTTGTTGATTTTCCAGATCCTGATGGCGACAAGTGTGCCACAGACAAATCCTGGGGCATGAACCCGGATATGGTCAATGATTGCGGCGCTCCCAAAAAAGCCTGGCTCAAAAAGGCTGCCTGGAAAGGTCTGGCCAAAAAATTCCCGGCCGCCTGGGGTGTTATGCAGAAGATTAATTTCTCCAACGACCAGATTGCCGCTGCTTCCGTGATGGTCGATGTCGATGGCCTGTCTCCCGAAGAGGCCGCTGAAAAATGGATTTCGGAAAACACCGATCTCATTGCAAGCTGGAAGAAATAATCGTCAAATTGATAACGTAACTACACAAATTCGAGCCAGGCAAAATTCGTTTTGCCTGGTTTTTTTATAAATTTAGTCGCCTCGCCCTTATTCAAATTTGGACTCCGTGGCGATTTTGCGCAAAGATAAATCATAACACACATGCAAGTGTGAGCAGTGGCAGTTTGGGAGGGCAGCCTGCATGACAACCGATATCCAAATCAAATGCCGAAATGTCTGGAAAGTCTTTGGACCGGACCCCAGGGCATTCATGCAACGTCACGGCAACAATCCCTCACCGCAAAACTTCTCAGATGAAGGCTATATTGGTGCTGTTCAGGATGTTTCTTTTGATGTCCATGCCGGCGAAATCCTCATCATCATGGGCCTGTCCGGGTCGGGCAAATCAACGATAATCCGCTGTATCACCCGCCTCAATGATCCCACCAGCGGAGAAATTGAACTTGAAGGCGAAGATCTGCTTGCCGCCAGCGCGGAAGAACTGGTTGAGTTGCGCCGTCACAAAATGGGCATGGTGTTTCAGAATTTCGGCCTGTTGCCACATCGCTCGGTGTTATCCAATGTTGCTTTTCCGCTTGAAGTTCAGGGAATGAGCGTTAAAGACCGCGAAAAACGCGCTCAGGAAATGATTGACCTGGTGGGATTGAATGGGCGTGAGGAATACTTCCCGCGTGAATTATCCGGTGGCCAGCAACAGCGCGTTGGCATTGCCCGCTCATTAGCGGTTGAGCCTGATGTCTGGTTTCTTGATGAACCTTTTTCCGCCCTTGACCCGCTTATTCGCGCCGAAATGCAGGATGAATTCTTACGCCTGCAAAAAATGCTGAAAAAAACCATTGTTTTCATCACCCATGACTTTGAAGAAGCCACCCGACTGGCCGACCGTATCGGTATCATGAAGGACGGTCGCATGGTCCAGATGGGCACACCGGAAGAATTAATATTGCACCCGGCAGATGATTACGTGTCAGCTTTTGCCCAAAACGCCCCCAGAGACAGAATTGTCTCAGCCAAGGCGATAATGGAACCTGTCAGCTCGGACCAAAAAACCAAATCGGAAAACAGCGTGCCTGCCAATGCCAAGATTGGCACCATTGCCGCCCAGATCATTGGCGCGGATGCACCTATCCCCGTAGTTAATGATGACGGTGTCATTGTCGGTCAGATTTCGCGCCAGATTATGTCTGACGCCCTGTTTGGGACCGCCCCCTCGTGAGTGACATCGCCCTACATAACAATCTCAGCCTGGCGCAAAAGCATCGCGTTACCTTGCAATTTGCAGCCGTTATTGTCTTTGGGGTGCTTTTGGCGAGCCTTTGGGAAGGCGCCAGTCGCTGGCCCAACGAGTGGGTTGTACCGTTTAAATTGTGGGTGACTGAATTTTTCAACTGGCTCGGCAAGGAAGCAGGCATTGGCGATTATAAATTTCGCGACCTCACCCGCGCCATTGCCTGGTTTTTAAAACAACCATTAACCTGGACCGAATACCTGCTTTATCGCGGCGTGCGTTCATGGGGCATGCCACCATTGCCGTGGGTTGCAATTGTCGTTGGCATTGGCATTGTCGGTCACTGGATCGGCGGCTGGCGGCTGGCCCTGTTCTCGGCAGCGTGTTTCCTGTATCTGGCTGTTTTCGGCCTGTGGAAAGATTCGATGCGCACTCTTTCCATCGTGCTGGTATCCGTACCGGTTGCTGCCATCATCGGCCTGTTTTTAGGCATCTGGGTGACGCGCTCAAAACGCGCAGCCAGCATCATTACACCGATGTTTGATTTAATGCAGGCAACCCCGCACATGGCCTATCTGGTGCCGATCGTGGTGCTGTTTGGCTTTGGTCAGGTGCCCGCCATGATGGCAACGGTAATCTTCGCCATGCCGCCGATGGCGCGCTGCACCATCCTCGGGCTGCAAACCGTGCCCAGCGACATCATTGAATCCGGGGCCATGTCCGGCTGCACACCGCGACAGCTGTTATGGAAGGTCGAACTGCCAAGTGCGCACCAGACTTTGATGCTCGGCGTCAATCAGGTGATCATGCAAACTCTTGCCATGGTTGTGATTGCCTCGCTGGTGGGGGCTTCAGGCCTGGGGCAGAAATTGTTGTTCTCCCTGCAACAATTGCGCCTTGGTGCCGCCGTTGAACAGGGCCTCGCCATTGTCCTGATTGCTGTTGTTCTTGACCGGCTTTCTCAAGCTCTCGCCCATCGCCAGCCCCATCACATGGAAGAAAAGCTATCCTGGACCCGCAGACACATACATATCCTGGCCTTTATCGCTGTTTTGGTCGTTGCCTATGCGCTGGCAAAATATTCTTCCGCCTGGGCAATTTTACCTAAAAAGATGACCTTCACCTTGGGCCGCGATATGGACTATGCCCTGCGCTGGTTTTCCAAGGAGGCTTATCCTTACATTTCGCCGGTGCGCGATTTCATCACCGTGGAAATGCTCATCCCCTTGCGCAATTTCTTCCTGTGGCTGCCATGGCCGGTGGTTCTGGGCACAGTTATGCTGGCGGGATGGCGCCTCGGTGGGGCGAACGTTGCCGGGCTCACCGGTTTTCTCGTTGCCATGATCATCATCACCGGCTTCTGGGTGCCGGCCATGTTGACTGTGTATCTCGTGTTTTCAGCGGTGATTATATGCGTATTGATCGGTGTCCCTATTGGCATCTGGTCGGCCCGCAATGACCGCGTAGCCCGCTTTGTCATGGGCGCGTGTGATACCTTGCAGACCTTCCCCTCCTTCATTTACCTGATCCCGGTGATTATGCTGTTCAAAGTCGGCGATCTTTCCAATATTCTCGCAATTCTGGCCTATGCCAGCGTGCCAGCTGTGCGTTATACCTATCTCGGCCTCACCCGAGTACCGCCGGTTATAAACGAAGCCGCCCTTACCAATGGCTGCACCCCGCGCCAGAAACTGTGGAAGGTCGAATTGCCCGTAGCCCTGCCCGAAATCATGCTCGGTATCAACCAGACGATCATGATGGCGCTGGCCATGACCGCCATTACCGCGCTCATCGGCTCACGTGACCTGGGTCAGGAAATCTACCGCGCACTGCCAACGGCTGACACCGGTCGCGGCCTGCTGGCAGGCCTGTCCATAGCCGCCATCGGCATCATAGCCGACCGCCTGATAAGCGCCTGGGCGAAAAAGCGCAAAGAGGCACTGGGGGTGGAGTAACCCCTTTCGCATCACCCCCGTGGCCGCTTCTTTTCCGGGTCGTAATGCGGAAAGCGTACGATTTTTGCGGGGATACGTTTTTGCTGACCGTCCAGTTTGCCGATTTCGACCTCTGTATCAATTCCGGCGTGGGTGACATTGACCCGTGCCAGCGCGATGTTGGACTTTAGAATGGGTGAGCGCATGGCGCTGGTGACTTCACCAATCTGGGCGCGGCCAATGTGGATGGTATCGCCATTGCCAACCTCTTCACGTCCACCAATTTCAAGACCGACAAGCTGGCGTTGCGGATGGGCCTTGCGCTCAATCAGGGCATCGCGGCCAATGAAATCATCCGGTTTGGTTTTGAGCGCTACAGTGAAACCGATACCGGCTTCAAACGGATCGGTCTGATCGCAGAATTCATAACCTGCAAACACCAACCCGGCTTCAATCCGCAATAAATCCAGCGCTTCCAGACCTAGCGGAGCCATATCGTATTTTTGACCGGCCTGCCACACCGCGGCAAAAACTGTCTCGGCATCTTTAGGGTGGCAGAAAACCTCGTAACCCAACTCACCGGTGAATCCCGTGCGCGACACCACCACGGGCGGGCCGGAAAACTCCTTGATACGCCCGACAGTGAAGCGGAACCAGTCAAGCTCTGTCAACTCCGGTTGCACCGGCGGTGTCCAGATTATCTCCGACAGAATATCGCGCGAACATGGTCCCTGCACCGCAATATTGTGCATCTGGTCGGTGGAGGTCCGCACCCAGGCTTCCAACCCGAGTTTTTCCGCCTGTTCACGCAACCATATGCCGGAAACATCCGAGCCGCCAATCCAGCGGAAATTATCCTGCCCCAACCGGTAGACCGTGCCGTCATCTATCATGCCACCATGTTCGTAACACATCGCCGTATAGACCACCTGACCGGGTGACAGCTTGGCGATGTTACGGGTCATGCAATATTGCAGCAATGCCTCGGCATCAGGTCCGGTCACTTCAAATTTGCGCAGGGGCGACAGATCCATAACAGCAGCACGCTCACGGCACGCCCAGTATTCTTCGATCGGTCCGTCATTGTTAAACCGGTTAGCCAGCCAGTAGCCATTATACTCGGTGAAATTGCGTGTGAGCGCCGACATGGGTTTGTGAAAAGCGGTTTCTTTGGTCATTTCTACATCTGCATCAGGGGTTTTTCGAAACGCGACACCTTTGGAAAACAACTCTTTTTCCGCATACGTCAGCACATGAATGTCAGTTGGATCCCAGCCGTTGGCGGCATCAATGTCGCACGGACACGCCGATGATACACAGACCAGATCGGTTAATGCCCGCAACAGCACATAATCACCCGGTCGCGTCCACGGCTCGTCAAAATAGAGCTGGTTTTGATCGTCGATCATGGTGTTGTAAAAGTAGTTTATCGCTTCCCAGCCCTTGCGCGGTCCAACATCAAAGCGATCAAGAACCGCATTAAAATTATCCGTGCAGTTCACATGGCCTGGATAGCCCATGTCATCGTAATAACGCGAATTGCACGCGGTCAGGAAAATGTCATGGCGCCCGCAGGTGTCCTGAATGACCTCCACCAGCGCTGTCATCTCCATATCAAACACCTTTGATGGCAGCCCGGGAACCGGCGTGGTCAACCCCAGCAAAGAGCGCGTGATGGTGGCATCAAGCGCCAGAGGCTCCTTATTATCAATCGAGGCCATCGAAAATGCCTGAAAATCAGTGCATTGCCGCCCGGATACATCAATGATCTGAATATACTCACCCGCCTTGACCGTATAACTTTGTGCCGTGCGTGCATCAATGCGAATGCTGGCCAAAGGGTCTGCAAGAGGTATGATTTCATGGGCTGTTTTGGCCTGCTCAGGCGATGTTCGTGTGACCAGAACCTCAATTGGCGTCGTCGTGTCCTGGGTGATGAAATCCATAATACCGCCAGGTGCTGCAATGACTGCTACACCGTCTACCTCCACCAGAAGATCAGCCGCACTGTGGGCGGGCGCCGACAGGCCGAAAACACTTAAGGCCCGGGCCGTACTCAAATCTATGTTGAGACGCTCAAGCAAGGCACGGGTGCGCTGTGCCCCGGTGGTTTGCGCGTTAACAATAGTATGAATGCCTTCACAATGCGCATCAGACGCTGCACCGAACATCGCAGCTGTTATCACCGCCCCACCAGCCTCTGCACCAATCACATCGCAGCGCTGGCGGCCTTCGGTGTTAATCAGCCGCAACCGGTCACCGGCAAAGACCGGAATGGAGAGGGAGCCACCACCGGCAACAACGTATCTCTCAACGCCGGGCGCCAGTGCGCGATTGCCCGGTCGCAGATTGCGACTGGGTTTTGGAGCGCCCATAGAGTAGGTGGGGATTATGTCGCTGCCCTGCATTTCCAAATCTCCAAACCGCGAAGTTTACAGACCCTATGATAACAATTGGTCATCCGCAAGCAAAAGGTATAACATTGGTTCGGAATTGGTTGGACGATATATGAAGCTAAAAACCAGAGACTCAGCTTCTTTTCATAGCACCGGCTGATTTCAATATTCCCCGCACTTCATTGAGCTCGTCCAAGACCAGCTTAAGTCGCGTCATATGCTGGGGGGAAAGTGTGACTTCGTCTTCATATTGAATATCATCAAGCTCAGGGGCAGCCTCGCCCTCTGCTGCCGGTGTGACCATTGCCGGTGTGATTCCACGGCCGCAATCGACCACGAAACGAACGCCCTGCTCACGCAAAACCTTCTGTACACCACGGATGGTAAACCCGTCGCCATAGAGCAGGTGACGGATGCCGCGCAGCAAATTCAGATCCTGCGGGCGATAATAGCGTCGTCCGCCGCCGCGCTTCATCGGCTTGACTTGCGGGAATTTGCTTTCCCAGAACCGTAAAACATGTTGCGGAACCGACAGTTCGGCTGCCACTTCACTTATGGTTCGAAACGCTTCTGGAGATTTCTCCACTCAACACCTCTGCAACGGTTATTTATGGCCATCATTTACACGGTCTTTCAACACATGACTGGGTCGACAAACCAAAACGCGGCGCGGTGTTATGGGCACTTCTTCACCCGTTTTCGGATTTCGCCCGACGCGTGCATCTTTGTCGCGCACACCAAAGGTTCCAAAGGATGATAATTTGACGCTCTCGCCGCGGATAAAGGCGTCAGAAATTTCATCGAAAACCAATTTTACCAGATCAGCTGATTCGGTGCGAGACAGGCCAACTTCACGATGAACCGCATCACTCAAATCAGATCTCGTCAGCGTTTTGCCTCCCATATTCTCCACCTCCCTGTTTATCAGTCAACACCGTATTGTTTTAAGAGAAAACCGTCAATATCCAATAGCTTAAAGGCATGGCTTAGGTGCATCTTTGATGCATTTTTGGCATCAAATTGATGTAAATAACGATTTTTTGTCGGATGATCGTCGAAATTTTACCAGCGAATAAGCACTGCACCCCAGGTAAATCCTCCCCCCATTGCCTCAAGCAATACCAGATCTCCCTTTTTTATGCGCCCGTCTTTATAGGCCACATCCAGCGCCAGCGGGATTGAGGCGGCAGACGTATTGCCGTGCTTGTCCAGTGTGATAACAATCTTGTCCATGCTCATGCCGACCTTGCGCGCAGTCCCTTCCAGAATGCGCTTGTTGGCCTGATGGGGCACAAACCAGTCGATTTGTGATGGCTCCAGACCGGAATGTTCAATCGTCGACAGAATGATACTGGAAATATTGCCAACCGCATGGCGGAATACTTCGCGGCCTTCCATGCGCAAAAAACCGGTTATCTGGTTTGTCGAAGGTCCGCCATCAACATAAAGCTTGTCATAATAACGACCATCCGAGCGCAATTGCGCTGCCAGAATGCCGCGATCATCATTTGTCCCCTCACCTTCAGCGGTTTCCAGAACCACAGCGCCGGCACCATCGCCAAAAAGAACGCATGTTGTGCGGTCCTCCCAATCCAGAATGCGTGAAAACACTTCGGCCCCGATTACCAGCGCTTTCTTGTGCTGTCCCGATTTGAGCAGGTTTTCCGCCACCGACAGCGCATAAACGAACCCGGAGCAAACGGCCTGAACATCGAAGGCTGCACCGTGATGTATGCCCAGTCTGGCCTGCACCTTGGTGGCGGTCGCCGGAAATGTATGATCGGGCGTTGATGTTGCCAGCACGATCAAATCTATCTCGTCCGCTGCCATTCCGGCATCTTCAAGAGCGTTTTGCGCAGCGTTATACGCCAGATCAGAGGTAAGTTCCCCGTCCGCTGCAATATGGCGCGCCTCAATCCCGGTGCGCTCGACGATCCATTCGTGCGTGGTATCAACCTTGGCGGCGAGATCGTGGTTGGTAACAATATTTTTGGGCAAATACGATCCACACCCGCGGATGATAACTCTGGTAACACTCACGAACTTTGAACTTTCTCTATTTTCAACTGTTTATCTTCCCCCGCCAGATCTTCAATCTCACCACCGTGATAGGCTTCCAGATCTTCAGCGATTCTCGTGATCAAATCATCACGAGCCATATCTACTCCCAAATCAATGGCGCTGGCAAAGCCTTTTGCATCGGTGCCACCATGACTTTTTACCACAATACCATTCAATCCCAGAAATACACCACCATTTACCGAACGCGGATCCATTTTCTCTTTCAGGATTTTAAACGCCCCCTGGGCCAAAAGATAACCAATTCTGGAAAACAGGGTCCGTGACATGGCCTGGCGCAGATATTCCGCTATCTGGCGTGCCGTGCCTTCGGCCGTTTTCAAAGCAATATTTCCGGTAAAGCCCTCGGTAACAACAACATCAACCGTGCCTTTGCCAAGATCATCGCCTTCAATAAATCCATAGTATTTCATCGGCAGATTGGCCTCACGCAAACGGCGGGCGGCTTCTTTGACTTCATCCAGCCCCTTGACTTCCTCAGCCCCCACATTCAACAGGCCGACCAGGGGTTGTTCCAGACTGAAGACAGCGCGCGCCATCGCCTCACCCATCACGGCAAAATCAACCAGCTGCCGCGAATCAGCACCAATTGTAGCCCCCACATCCAAAACGATACTCTCGCCTCTCAGCGTTGGCCAGATCGCCGCCAGAGCCGGGCGCTCAATATTTTTCATGGTCTTGAGGATTACTTTGGCCATAACCATCAACGCGCCGGTATTCCCGGCAGAAACCACCAGGGAGGCTTTGCCATGGCGCACAGCGTCCACCGCCTGCCACATGGAACTCACCCGCCGGCCCTTGCGCAGCGCTTGCGAAGGTTTTGCATCCATATCAATTGCAACATCAGTGTGTACCACCTCACTGACGGCCTCAAGGCGCGGATATTTTTTCAGCAGGGGTTTGATGATGTTTTCATCGCCGAACAGCAAAAAATTTATGTCAGGATGGCGCAACAGGGCAATATCAGCGCCAGGGACAACCATGTCGGCACCACGGTCACCCCCCATTGCATCAAGTGCTATGGTTAAATTTTCTACCATGTATATTACTGTTTTACCCCGGATTTCTCGGGTATCCCCACGCCTGACTGGCGTTAATACCGTAAAGGCGATTAATAAATTACAGACAATAAAGGTTCACTGCGTCGAAACAATAGAAAATACATCAATCCTGTGAATTTCGGCGTAAACTTGTTCAAATCAGGAATTCTGATTTTATGATTTTTTCCCGATTGTTTTCAGTATTGCAAATGGCGAGATACTGGAACTGTCAGATGCTGATGTTTCTATGACATCTTTATAAACTGTTTCAAACTCAACTGTGGCCGAACGCTTGAATGGATCAATCATCAAACACAGGTGTTCGATCAACAGTTGCCAGAGATCAACCCTGCCGTCAACAAGAGGATCCGCCGGATCTTCACCCAGCGGGTCAATCTGCAGAACAGCCTCACTATCGATGTTTTTTCGCTGCCGCGCCTCGGGTTTAAAAAACCATTCGCCCTGCTCCTGCTCGCAAGAAGAAATTGTCTCGAGACTTACCACGCAGTTTTGCTCCACTTCTGCACTTATATCCGCCGTGACTTTCAAACCGGCCCCGCGCCAACGCGTAATTTCAAAGTCGGCCTTTATTATGCGAAGGGCAACGATATCGAGCATTTCGGCCAGTTCTTCGCATTCTTTTTCAGTAGCGATTATCTTTTTCCGCACCCCCTTGCTGGGGACATCGGTCCAATGTATCAAACAGGTCATTTCAGAAGTTGGGGTCATAATTCAGTTTAATGCCTCCGGGTCCACATAGCTTAATTTCCCGTCCATAATTTTCTCCACGCTCACCAGATCAAGCAGTTCTACATTGCGCCTCATATAAGTGGCCAGGTGTTCGAGAGTGCGTTTATCTGGTTCGGTTTTGTTGAATACATTGCGCGCGATCACCTGCTCCAGTTCGTCATTGTCGCCAGCCTCCAACGCTTTATCGTAAGCTCCTGCCCGACCATAAAATGAAGAAGCCATTTTTTTAATTCGCGGCCCCACTCCCATATCCCCCACACCCATTTCGCGCAAATTCTGATCAAAGTCCTTGAACATGGTGTCAAACACCACCTGGCCCAGCTCGGTTGCGTTTTTATTTTCGCCTTTGAGGCGATAAAAAAGCAAGAACGCATGCATGATGATCATATCATATCGACCCTCAAGCGTATCCTTGACGTTCAGATCGCTATAAAAATATGGTTGCCTTGCCTGCGCCACTATTAAACCGTAGAGGGTAAATGCAGTGTCCTCATATGGTTTTTCAAGTCCAAAGAGTGCTTTTAGTTTCATCAATCGGTTCCTGAGTAGATTGTTTGTTATATTCTCACAGCAAAGCAGACGTCGGATTTATTAATCAAATGGCGATTAAAAAAGATTTTTTCTTGGTGAGCATCTCTGATTTATGTTAGTCGACTTTGAACATATTAAAAACGGCCACGCACAATCATGCGGTATCATTATATGCTTTTGACAGAAATTGAAAAATGAATTTAGCACTCAGTAAAAATAGTTCTTTCAAAAACCTCTGTATTTCAGGCAACCCCAAACCCCGACGCCTCAGCACGGCACTGTTGATTGCCTCAAGTCTGTTCATCGCCGGATGCGCTGATCAGATCGATTATCGTGGTTATTTGCCACGCGGCACCGATGTTCAGAAAATTCAGCCTGGCCTGTCAAAAACCGAAGTTATCGCCATTATGGGTTCCCCTTCCACCACCAATACCGTTGAGGGTGCCGGTGATACATTTTATTATATTTCCAGCGTCGTCAAAACAGCGGCAATTTTTGAGCCTGAAGTCGTTGACAGGGAAATTTTTGCCATAGAATTTGATGCCGACCAGAATGTTCGCAAGCTTGCTCATTATGGCATTGAAGATGGTAAAATCATTGATTTCATTTCGCGCACCACCCCCACCCGCGGATCAAGCAGCAGTATTCTGCGCGATTTGTTTGGCCGCCTCGGTCAGTTTGGCGCACCTGAAGAACCCAGCAACCCCAATGATGGATAAAAAGTCGTCCTGTGATTGTTCCGGTTGAAAATACCAAAGGGCTGCAGATTAAAAACCTGCAGCCCTTTTGTTTTTGTGTCTGAACCTGGTTACTGCGCCAATACGGCCAACAGCAACAAGGCAACAATGTTGGAAATCTTGATCATAGGATTGATTGCAGGACCTGCAGTATCCTTGTAGGGATCACCAACCGTATCACCTGTCACAGCTGCTTTATGAGCTTCCGAGCCCTTGCCGCCATGGTGACCGTCTTCAACGTATTTCTTGGCATTATCCCAGGCACCACCACCTGATGTCATGGAAATAGCCAGGAACAGCCCGGTAAGAATAATACCAAACAACATGGCACCAACAGCCGAGAATGCTGCTGATTTATCCGCAATCAACAACACGATGCTAAAGCAGACAATTGGCGACAGAACCGGCAGCATCGAAGGAACAATCATTTCCTTGATAGCAGCCTTGGTCAGAATATCAACCGCACGGCCATAATCAGGCTTGGCTTTATATTCCATGATACCGGGGATTTCCCGGAACTGACGCCGCACTTCTTCAACCACAGCACCAGCCGCCCGGCCCACCGCCATCATACCCATGGAAGCAAACAGATAGGGCAGCATGCCGCCAAAGAAAAGACCGGCAACCACATAAGGATTGGAAAGTGAAAAGTCCAGCTCCACACCTGCGAAGAATGGGTATTTGTCCGAGTTCGAAATAAAGTACTCAAGATCGGCCGTGTAGGCTGCAAACAATACCAGCGCACCAAGACCGGCTGAACCAATGGCATAGCCTTTGGTGACAGCTTTGGTTGTATTACCCACAGCATCCAGTGCATCGGTTGTTTTACGCACTTCGTCGGGCAGATCAGCCATTTCCGCAATACCACCGGCATTGTCAGTAACCGGACCGAAAGCATCAAGCGCCACCAGCATACCGGCGACCGCCAGCATTGTCGTGCCGGCAATAGCAATACCGAACAGGCCTGCAAAACCAAAGGCTATGATAATACCTGCAATAATCACCAGGGCGGGCAGAGCCGTTGCTTCCATGGAAACCGCAAGGCCCTGGATCACGTTGGTGCCATGGCCGGTGGTTGAAGCTGATGCAATTGAACGCACCGGGCGATAATCAATGCCGGTGTAATACTCGGTAATCCAGATGATCAGACCGGTAACACCCAGTCCGGTAACCCCGGAGAAGAACAGGTCCATACCGGTGAAGGTGGTATCACCCACTTTCATTACCGTTGCCATGCCGATCATATAGTCGGTTACCGGCCATAAAACCACGATGGACAACAGAGTTGTCACGATAAAGCCCTTATAAAGCGCTCCCATGATCGAGTTGCTGGCACCGAGTTTAACGAAAAATGTTCCGATAATTGACGTCACCACACAGGCCGCACCAATAACCAGAGGATAAAGCATGATCTGCAAAACATCTGCACTGCCAGCAAAGAAAACCGACCCCAGCACCATGGTGGCCACAACAGTCACCACATAGGTTTCAAACAAATCAGCTGCCATACCGGCGCAATCACCAACATTATCGCCAACGTTGTCGGCAATAGTCGCAGGGTTGCGCGGATCATCTTCGGGAATTCCGGCTTCCACTTTACCCACCAGATCACCGCCAACATCGGCACCTTTGGTAAAGATGCCGCCGCCAAGTCTGGCAAAAATTGAAATCAGCGAGGCCCCAAAACCCAGAGCCACAAGCGCGTCAATAACTTCGCGATCCCCTGCTGAATGACCGGCAAAAACAAGCATGTAGATAAAATATCCACCGGCTGCCAGCAAAGCCAGGCCCGCAACCAGCATGCCGGTGACGGCACCGGAGCGAAAAGCTATTTCCAGACCGGCACCAAGGCTTTCACTTGCAGCCTGCGTCGTGCGAACGTTGGCACGTACAGAAACCAGCATGCCGATATACCCGGCAACCCCGGAAAAAACCGCGCCGATGGCAAAGCCGATAGCAACATTCATTGACAGAAGGTACGCCACAATGGCGAAAATAACGACGCCGACAATACCGATGGTGGTATATTGGCGATTTAAGTAGGCGCTTGCGCCTTCCTGAATGGCACTGGCAATTTCCTGCATGCGTTCATTGCCGGCACTTGATGCCATTATCGATCTGGTGGCCCATGCCCCGTAGACAATCGATAGTGCGCCGCTGACTAAAATCAGCCACATCGCATTGTTCATAAAACTATCCTTAATCTCATCAGATGTTGTTCGGGGTGGTCCATGACAAATTTCATGAAACACCCAATCAAATCAGTTTACTATTCGCCAGCAGCCCCCGTAGCCGCTAAATCGGGCGGACAATGCCAAAACTAGAGTGCCAACGCAACTGTTTGCGTTGCATAAGCCACATGTCTTTGGTCTTATTCCCAAAAAACATACCTAAAACATGGGTTTTCGCTACTGTTTGCGAATAAATTTATCGACTTTTTGCAACTGTATTGAGCCAAATATGTAGAGACTGACCGATAATGGAGATCATTCTTTGACAATATCAACCACTATCGCCACGGCTGGTTTGTCAGTATTATTTTTCACGCCGTGAATTGTATCACCCGATTCTGTCCAGGAATCACCCGGCTTCACGATGTTAACACTGTCACCGCGATATTCAGTAAATTCACCCTCCAGGACATAAAGAAATCCCGGCCGGTCTGCATGGGAATGTAATTTGACCGATCCACCGGGCGCCAGCGTAACATAGCGTGAGCGAAGTACATATCCGGCCATCACGGGTATTTGTTTTTGCAGAGATTGCATTTGCAGGGGGACCGATGTGATCCCCCTGTTCTCGGTCGGCATTTCCGCAGCAGAGGCGGCCATCGCAGTAACGCCAAACATTACTGTCACAATTAATGTCTTTAAAAATTTCATCTGAGTTTCCCCTGTTCGGTCCTGACTTCAAAAAAAACATGTCCGTCAAACGCTGACACCCGACGAGTGTTCATGAGAACTATGAGGAATTTGTGGCCCGAACATAATGCAAACTGGCCGGTATCCGCACGCCTTCTTTCTCTTTAAAGGCTGTTACCCGCTCAGTCAGGTCCACAATCAGTTGCTGCCGGGTTTCTTCATCGACATCCAAAGTCGCCAAAACGCGCGCGCCCGGTCCAAACTCCATCAAAAAACCTGCGATTTCTGATGGCCCATGACGGCAGATCAACTGCATATCCCTGGTTTTAATTTCTATATTACCGAACCTGGCCCTGCCAAGAAACTCCTCGACATAATCAGTTTGCGCAAAGGCTAGCGGTCCCGGCGCACGCGGCGTGATCGGCTCGATCGGCCCCAGTCTTTCAGCAATCACGTCAAGCGGCATTTGAAACCACGGATTATCCTGCAATGGCCCCCAACAGACAAAACAAAGCCTGCCACCAGGGTTCAGAACCTTGCGCATATGACTGAACGCCCGGGCGGTATCAGCAAAGAACATGACACCAAACCGGGAAATAATCAGATCCGCATTTTCCATTGGCAAAATTGCCGAACCTGCATCTCCTTCGAAAAACTCTAACGGCCCATCCCCCGCCTGAGCCTTGGCAGCAGACAGTAGCGCTGTTGAGATATCCACTCCAAATACCCTGCCGTCAGCACCCGCTTTAGCAGCCAGAATGCGCGTAGTGGTTCCGGCTCCACAGCCGACATCCAGGATTTTTTCACCCGGTTTTATTTCTGCATATTCGATCAAGGCCTCGGTCAATGGCACAAACATGCCGTCCAGTGTGGCCTGATTGCTAACCCATCTTTCGCCAACTGGTGAATTCCAGTATTGCCGCTGCTGCTCGGCCACTGTTTGCATGTCATCGCTCATCGACTTACCACCTCCTCAGTGCTCATACCGCCCAACCAGCAGCGTTACCTGTTTTCCCTTGTTGTCATAGATACGAGGATTATGCGTGCCTGTTGTAATCACACCTATTTTGCTGACAGCCACACCACATTGTTGTGCTGAGTCCAAAAAAGCGTCAACATCACCGGGAGCTACTGTGCAAATAATTTCATAATCATCACCACCATTGACTGCCAGATGTAACAGCCTGTCATCACCACCCACCAGACTATGAACAGCCGGTGACAGGGGGATATCATCAAGTTCTATATCTGCACTTACCCCTGAAACAGCGCACAATGCACCGATGTCGCCAATCAACCCGTCTGATACATCCATGGCAGCGCTGGCAAATTGCACCAAAGCCGGCGCAAGAGCACATCGCGGCTCTGGGCAGCGGTATCGATGCAGTAAAAATGCCTTTTTCTCATCGCCCAGCCCGTCATATAATCCACGCGCCACCTCCAGCCCCAATGCCCCGTCACCAATGGTCCCGGACACAAAAATAATATCCCCGGATTTAGCACCTTTACGCGCAACCATTGCGCCCATTTTTACGGCACCAAATGCCGTTATGGAAACGCTCAGCGGACCCGGCGTCTTGACCGTATCTCCGCCATAAAGCGAAATTCCATAGCCTAGTTGATCGCGTTGCAACCCTTTGGCAAATTCGCTGACCCACTCGATTGTACACTCCTCGTCCAGGGCAAGGCACAAGGTGTACCCCAGAGGCTCAGCCCCCTTGGCTGCGAGATCGGAAAGATTTACCCGCAAAGCTTTGGCTGCAACTGTGTCAGCGGGATCGTGGCTGAAAAAATGCACGCCCGCGACAATTGCATCGGTGGTAATAACGAGATCTTTGCCAGCCGGAGGCACAAGACAGGCGGCATCATCTTTGAGATTCAGGGCACCGGGCGTATTGGCAGCTAAAGGCGCAAAAATGTCAGCGATCAATGCCCGTTCATTGAGACCGCTGTGTTTGCCCGCAGCCATTTCAAAATTCCTTCGGCCTCAAATGCCGCGCCAGCTTGTCGAGAACTGCGTTTATTAATTTAGATTCTTCACCGGCAAAAAAACTATGAGCGATTTCAACGTATTCATTAATCACCACTTTGGCAGGCACGTCTTTACGTTGCCCAAGCTCAAAACAACCGGCACGCAGAATGGCTCTCACAGTTGCATCAATCCGCACCAGCGTCCAGCCTTTGGCCAGACGTTCGTTGATCAAAGGATCAAGCTCACGTTGCTCTTTGACAATCCCCATTACCAGGCTTTCAAAGAACGGCCAGTCCGGTTGGGCGATACTCTCCTGACCGGGTTCATTGGCCAGCCCCTGGCCCATAAACTGAGCCATAACCTCACCCACATCTTCAGAACCAAGCTCCATCTGATAAAGCGCCTGAACCGCTTTCAATCGCGCACTGGCCCGGGTCAATGCCTTTTTGGCGGGAGTTTTTTCGGAATTTGTGTTCATGAACGGGAAATTTTCGATTTGAATTCAATGATAGAAAGGCAGGCCTGCACTGCGTCACGCCCCTTGTTTTTTTGCTCAGGATCAGCGCGCACTTCCGCCTGTTGGCGCGTATCCGTGGTCAGGATACCATTACCGATGGCTAGATTTTCACCAATACTGAGATCCATCAAGGCGCGGGCGGATTGACCGGCGACAATATCATAATGGCTGGTTTGTCCGCGAATAACACACCCCAGCGCAACAAAACCATCAAAACTGTGCCTGGCCACCGAGATGACGGCGGGAATTTCCAGGGCCCCGGGCACGGAGTAACGTTCATAATCAACGCCGCGCACCTCAAGCTCCGCAATCGCACCTGCGGCCAGCATCTCGGCTATTTCAGCATAATAAGGGGCTTCCACGATTAAAACCCGGGCACGCTTTTGTGTCATCTGTCTATCTGCTCAATTATTCATCTATGGGGCGCTGATCGACAATCCTCAGCCCGTAGCCATCTATACCCACAATGCGCCGTGACGGTGTATTTGACAGCAGTATCATGTCACTCACCCCCAGGTCATTCAATATCTGGGCACCGATGCCATATTCCACCAGACGTTTTTCCGGTGGTGCAGCGGCTGCAGATCCATCACCGGATGGCAACGAGCCGAAACTGTCTGACAATGCGGTAACACCGGTATCGCGCAACAGGACAATGACACCGCGCCCTTCTTTTTCGATAATTTTCATGGCATTTTTTATCAGGTCACTTTTTGTCGGGTCAACGTCAATCACATCATTGAAAAAATCAACCGTGTGCATCCGCACCAAAACCGGCTCATCGCCACTGACATCGCCTTTTACCAACACCACATGTTCGGTATAATCAGCGGTGTTGGCGTATATCTTCATGGCAAACTCACCACCATGCGCACTTTTAATCATTTGTTCCCTGACCACCTTGACCAGATTGTCATAGCGCAGGCGATAGGCGATCAAATCGGCAATTGTACCGATTTTGAGCCCGTGATGCTCGGCAAAAGGTATAAGATCGGGTAACCGCGCCATGGAGCCGTCATCATTCATAATCTCACAGATAACACCGGCGGGATAAAGTCCGGCAAGCCGGGCGATATCACAAGCCGCTTCCGTATGTCCCGAGCGCACCAGTACGCCGCCATCCTTGGCAATCAGGGGAAAGACGTGGCCGGGTGAGACGATGTC
>JAJRTY010000119.1 GCA_024278055.1 Alphaproteobacteria bacterium
GCAAAATCTATCGCCATTCAGGTGCAGAATTGTCGGCATGGTTCGATCGCAAGATCGGGGCAAACCATGATAAAGCGTAGGGGCATACGCTTTTCCGGCAAAGGTGTGTGTTTACACATGCCGAGCGTGCCGGAGCCGCCCCCCGGTTCCGGCACATTTTTCTCGCGATACTCGGAAAATCGCTACGACTATTTGAAGCTGCGCAGAAACGCATTGAATGTCGGGTTTTGGTTCAAGGCCACCTGGGCTGCCTGAATGGCAAGATCGACCTGGGCAACCGGAAGTCTTAATCGGGTCGGGATAGCGTTCAATTTGCTGCGCATGGCTTTCGGCGCCTGATCGAAATTTATTTGACCGATGAACAGTTTCAAATCCCTGCAGCGCCATTTCCCCTTGTTGACGAGCAGTTTGCGCACCTGTTTTCGTGACAGTGAACAGCGGTAGTCAATCAGTTGCTTGTGCCATTCTCTTACCGCCAGCCGAAAAGCCTCATAGCCCTCCCTTGTCGATGATCTGATCGCTGTGTCGGTAATCGCCGCCACCAGATCAAAGCCTGCAGGTCCGGCCACTTCGTTGGCCCAATCGGCGCTTGGTGCCTGGCCGGCATTGGCCACCATGAACATCATCCGTTGCAGGTTGACGGCCTCTTTGGCAGTCAAAGGGCCATAGGGATTTTGCGAAGAGCCGCGCGCAAGGGTAAAACCGGTAATACCAAAATTGTCGGTCAGGCCACCATCCAGCAGCTTCACATATTTGCTCTTTTTCGGGTCGCGGTAATTGGCAATCGTTTTGGCATAGCCTTTTAAAGTGGGCGAACTGTTGGGATCGGTACGCGCCTTGGTAATCCATGCCGGTTCGTTGTAGCTGCACCCGGGTCCATAGGCCCGCAGCACAATGGGAGCAAAAACCACCGGTACAGCCGCCGAAGCGGCGACAGCTTCGGAAATCGGCAATTTGGCAAGGTCGCTGCACAGGGCCCGAAATGTCTGCTCTTCAAACAGGAATGGCGTATTGTTGAAGACATCAGATGCATTTATCCACGTCACCACCCGGGGATTGTAGAGCAGGCTTGAAAACTTGGCTCCCCTGAACAGGTTTTTGTCCAACCAGCCGCCGAATGCGGTGCGGCTGTTGACCCCACCAGATATCGCCCGCAACAGATTTGTCGGGCGAACAATAGCTTTGCGAAGATTGGCCTCGGCGTTGCGAATGAGGAATTTTTCGCGATAATTGGCAAGGCCGGCCTGCCCTTTTAACCCGTACCAGGCGGCAGTTACCGAACCGCCGGAGACACCGGATACAAGGCGAACAGAATCCAGTATGGTGTGGTTGTCGGCACCCGGCATTCTGGTGGCCGCAAGCCCCTTAAGCAGTCCGAATGAATAGGCTGAGGCGCGCATGCCACCTCCGGAAAATGCCAGCCCAATAAGCGTTGTTTCTGATTCAATATCAGCATCCTCCGCCACCGTGCGGGCCAATATCTCGCCGGACTGTTCACCAGATTGTTCGATAGCGGCGGTGGAGAGGGCATTGAGAGGCGCATTTGTTGTCACGCATCCGGAAAGCAGGCCGGTCATGGCGACAAGAAATGCGGCGCGCGCCAGTCGGGCTTTGCTGTTTTCAAGCAAACCGGGCCGGTGGATTATTCGCGCTTCATGTTCCATTCAAGTTACAATCAACTGGCAACTGGCAATAATCTGGTTCAACTTTCTCGCATCGCAATTACCTGCAGATGTGAAAATAACACATACCAATTCATAAAGGCGAAAATTTACCGTCTGCAGGCGAGCAGCGGTCTGGAAACTTGACGATATCTGCCAATCTTCTACCGCCAGCCAAATCGAGACAGGTTGATTGGCTGGCGGAGGATCTGCTTGTTCAGGTCAATTAAAATTAAATTTAACCACCCTGTTGTTTTTGACGACGCAACGAACCCTGCTTCTCTTGCGGCCAAAATCATAAAATCCGGTTGCATCAAAAACAACAACAGTTCTGCCATTGCGCTTGTGGTTTATTCTTCTGATTTTATTGAGTTTTGCCCGGTAACCACCGGCACGCCGCACCAGACGCTTGGTGCGTAACATGCATGCGCCCACAGCATTTTCACTTGAACGCACACCACGACGGGGACGGTAACGCTTGTTGCCGCGCTTGTCCTGCTCATGGGCTGCAATCGCGCCGATTAGCCCAAGTGCGATGGCTGCACCGATTGCGGCATTTTTTTGCCGGTTTCTCTTGTCAGCGACGGCTTGCGGGGCCGACAGGCTGATTGCAAATACTGCGGCAATTGCCAATGTGGCAAATTTCTTAATCATTTTTTCTCCCTCTTTCATTTTTTAGGTTGGTCTCTTTATCGACAAACTTGATCTGTCATGGCTAGGTAGATCATACAGCTACTTTGAAGCGACAAAATAATCAACTGGTCACAATCAATTTCTACTGATCTCCTTACATTGCAATAAAGATTGAGCTGCAAATGCGAGATAACAGGTTAATTTTGTTTTCATAAAGGCAGGTGACCTGATCTGTCGCGATTA
>JAJRTY010000120.1 GCA_024278055.1 Alphaproteobacteria bacterium
AAATCAACGAAGCCTATGACACGCTGAAAAATGCGCAAACCAGAGCTGCCTATGACCAGTATGGTCACGCGGCCTTTGATGGCAGCATGGGTGCGGGCCAGGGCTTCGGGCAGGATTTTGGCTCATCCATGTCGGATATTTTTGACGACCTGTTTGGTGAATTCACCGGTGGGCATCGTGCTCGTGGTGGCTTTGGCCGCGAACGCGGCAATGATCTGCGCTATAATCTCGAAATCAGCCTTGAAGATGCCTATAGCGGAGATACCGTTGAGGTGCGTGTTCCAACAAGTATCAGTTGCGAGACCTGTGAGGGCTCAGGTGCCAAACCGGGAACTTCGCCATCGCGGTGCCAGTCCTGCAATGGCCACGGCAAGGTGCGGGCCCAACAGGGGTTTTTTACCATTGAGCGCACTTGTCCTACATGTCAGGGCCGTGGTGAAACCATCACGGAGCCTTGTACTGCGTGTAATGGTGCAGGCCGCATCAACAAGGAAAGAACCTTATCGGTTAATATTCCCAGCGGTGTTGAAGATGGCACCCGCATTCGTATTTCCGGTGAAGGCGAAGCAGGCATGCGCTCTGGCCCAAGCGGAGATCTCTATATTTTCCTGGATATTCAGCCCCATGAGTTTTTTCAACGCGATGGCGCCGATCTGTTTTGCAGCGTACCAATTTCCATGTCCACAGCTGCGCTGGGCGGGCAGATTGAAGTCCCCACTATTGATGGGGGCAAAGCGCGGGTAAAAATTTCGGAAGGTGCGCAGACCGGTAGCCAATACCGTCTCAAAGGCAAAGGAATGACAATTCTCAGATCGAAACAGATCGGTGATATGTACATTCAGACAACAGTGGAAACGCCACGTAATCTAAACAAACGGCAAAAAGAGCTGTTGCGGGAATTTGAAGAAATTTCCAATGAAAAAACCAATCCTGAATCTTCTGGATTTTTTTCCCGCGTAAAAGAGCTGTGGGACGGCCTCGCCGATTAGAACCGCTTTGCCCCAGTGGTCAAATTAATCATCCCAATATGTCGGTTTGGTAAACATTTATCAAACTTAGTGCGGCAAAATAGATGCGAATTGTAAACAACAATGCGCATTGAGTTTGCCGAACATGGATGAATCCCTGGAACGAAAAAAAGATATGGCGCCATCTGGCCGCGGTGAGAAAAATCATATCTCGCCTCAGACCATGATGCGTATTGCGCGCTCCCAGGTTAAAAAATCTGAACAAAAAAAGGGTTACAGTTTTCTGCGTGCTGCATCCGCCGCCATGATTGTAATCGCTGTGGCAGCAGGCATCGTGTTATTACTGGATATTATATTTTCCGGCTCGATGCTCGGTTTCAGGCTGGAATATATTTCGGTTTTCAGTATTCTGATAGCTGCGTGCTGCGCCTACGGTTGGCTTGAATCCCGGCGCAACCTGGCGGATCTCAGTGGCAGAACCGCCACCTTATCGTCTATGGCCCTGCAACTGGAAACAAGCGTTGCCGAACTTAATTCGATTAACGGTGAGTTGAGAGAAAGCGAAGCCCGTTATCGCGGTCTGGTTGACAGTCAGGGAGATATTATTTTCCGTAAAAATGCCGACGGGGTGCTGACATTTGTCAATGGTGCCTTCACGCAAGCCTTTGACATTGAGGCAGGACTGGCAACCGGGTCCGTGTTCCGGCCGACATTGATCAGCGGAATACCTGCTCAACACGTACAGTCCCAACTGTTAAAAGCCCCGCACCGGGTAAAATACGATCAACAGATTCAGACCGCCAGCGGTCCGCGCTGGTACTCATGGGAAGATTTTGCCATTATCGCAAAAGACGGCACAATACATGAAGTGCAAAGTGTTGGCCGTGACATTACCGATCGCAAGGAGGCCGAAAACGAACTGGCTTCAACCCGTGATCAGGCCGAGACCGCCAATCGGGCGAAATCCATGTTTCTGGCCTCCATGAGCCATGAAATTCGCACGCCTATGAATGGCGTCCTTGGTATGACGCGCCTGCTGCTCGAAACCGACCTCACTCAGGAACAATATTCTTATGCCTGTGCAGTAGACAAATCCGGCAAAGCCCTGTTGTCGCTCATTGATGAAATTCTTGACCTGTCGAAAATTGAGGCTGGCAAGCTTCAACTGGAATTTGAACCGGTAATCCTGGCTGACCTGGTTGAAAATGTGACCGAGCTTCTGGCCCCTCGTGCCCACGCCAAGGGCATTGAGATTGCCTCGAGAATTGACCCGCGTGTTTGTCTGCCGATTATGGGAGATGATAATCGATTGCGGCAAATTCTGCTTAACCTGGTGGGCAATGCCATCAAGTTTACCGATCATGGCGGTGTGCGCATTGAAGTGACAATGATCGCCGGCAAGACAGCAGTCGATGAAGGCTCACAGGATTTGGATAATATGTCCAGCAGCCTGCCTGACAGGATCGAGGTGTCCATCAGTGATACCGGCATTGGTATGAAAGAAAGTGAACTTGACAGGATATTTGACCAGTTCAAACAGGCTGATTCTACCTTGTCGCGCAAATATGGCGGGACCGGTCTCGGTCTGGCCATCAGCAAATCCCTGATTGAACGCATGGGTGGTGCAATTGAGGTGAAAAGCGAAGTTGCCCAGGGCTCTACCTTCACCTTCTGGCTGCCATATGAAGCTGATACATCAACAAAGCCCGAGGAGGTTCTGGATGGCGATGCTCTGGCGGAGTTTTCCGTACTTTTGTTGACCAACTCGATGATCAACAGCTCCGTTCTTGAAATGTATATTGAAAGCTTTGGTGCTGACGTGACCATTGTCACCAGCGCCCAGGAAGCCCGGCAGGCCTTGCAACAGCGTGCCTCCTCAAGACCGTTTACAACCCTGATGTATGATAAATCAAACCAGGATGAACAGGCCGATCCCGCCCGCGCGCTGACCCAGATAACCTCAGATACCAACGCCGTATCGCGGCCAAGGTGTATTTTGCTGATATCACCCGAAGAACGCCGCGAATTGTCCAACAGTACCCGCGGTGGTTTTGATACATATCTGGTCAAGCCCATCCGGCGCGCTTCTCTGGTCAGCCGCATTAAATCTGAAATTGCCCTGCCCTCGCTGCAACTGGACCGGCCGCAAGGCGACGATGCGTTGCACAGCCTCTCCGATAATTGCTGCAATCAGCGCATTCTGGTGGTTGAGGATAATGAGATAAATGCCCTTCTAGCCATTTCACTGCTGAAAAAAGAGGGTCATGATGTGGTCCATGCGGGAAATGGCCTTGAGGCGATAAAGATAATCACCGCATCCCTGACAGGGGATGATGCGGTGGAACCTTTCGATATGGTATTGATGGATGTCCATATGCCCGAAATGGATGGCATGCAGGCTACCCGGGAGATCAGGAAGTTGTTTGTAACCACAAATACCGCAAAGCACTTGCCGATTATTGCGCTTACCGCCAATGCCATGGCTGAAGACCGTGATCGCTGCCTGCAGGCGGGAATGGATGACTATCTCGCCAAACCCATAGATAAAGATGAGCTGGTTGAGCTTCTGGGAAAATGGGCAAATCCAACTCAAGGCGAGAAAAGTCTTCTGCACTGAAGCCGCAATCCTCTAATCGAACTAAATCCATAAATTTGTCATGCTTGCCCGACAGATTGTATCGCGTTAGAGTCTGGATATAATTTGTTTACGTTTGGAAGGTTTGGCCGAAATTGATGCAGAAGGTGAGATGATAGCAACCGCTACCATGCAAGAAAACCGGAATAGTGTCACCATAGCACGGCGCGGACCTATGGAAGTCAGGCTGGCAACGACCCCTGGGGATATTCATTCATCACAAGCTCTGCGTTATCGGGTTTTCTATCAGGAAATGTCTGCCCGGCCGGACAGCGACGCCCTCAAGACCAAATTGGATAAAGATGCCTTTGATGAGTTTTGTGAGCATCTTGTCGTTTTAGATCACAGTTGTAAAAACTGCGATGTCGGTGGTGTCGGAACAGGCCCGGCGGTAATTGGCACCTATCGCCTTTTATCTCAGGATATTGCAGAAAAAAACGGTGGTTTTTATACATCGAGCGAGTTTGATATTACTCCGTTGGTGAATTCAAAACGGGGAACTCACAAGTTCCTGGAACTCGGTCGCTCGTGCGTATTGAAACAATATCGCACCAAGCCAACGCTTGAATTATTGTGGCATGGTATCTGGCGCTATGTGCGATTGAGAGGCCTGGATGTGATGCTCGGTTGCGCCAGTTTTGCCGGTGTTGATCCCCAGGAACTTGCACTCCCCCTTAGCTTCCTCCACCACAAATGTTCCGCTCCCGAAGAATGGGTGGTAAAAGCCTTGCCGGAAAGATATGTCAATATGAATCGCATCGCCGAAGCAGAGCTCGATCTACGCGCTGCCATGCGGGTGATGCCGCCATTGATCAAAGGCTATCTGCGTCTCGGAGCTTACATTGGTGACGGTGCAGTAATCGACGAGCAGTTTGGCACTATCGACATATTGATAATTTTACCCAATTCCAGAATTTCCGCCCGCTACCTCTCCCACTTCGGCGATCCCGATGAACACATCATACTGGACGCCGAGGTTTGATTTAGAGTGCCTGAGCGTCACTTTTAAGCAGCGCTCTTAATAGTGGCGCTCAAGCGCCGCTAAGGCTGCAGGCCCCTTGGGCCTTAGTCCTTCCTATGGTCGTCGTCCGGTGCCACACTGAAAGATTATCCGTAGGCACCGGGAGGAGCGCAAGCGAACGACTAACGAGCAAGGCGAGAGCAGGCTGCGCGCCGCATGAGCGCCACTATTAAGAGCATCGCTTAAACATCGAGGCTGGCAACTGCCAAAGCGTTATTAGAGCGGTTCACGTTTTGATTGAATCGAAAAGGGATTCCCTTTTGTTTTAATTTGTGATTCAAGATGCATGCTGGGGCAAGGAGGCCAGCATGCATGGTAAAACCTTATTCAAACGATCTCAGGGAGCGCGCAGTTGCG
>JAJRTY010000121.1 GCA_024278055.1 Alphaproteobacteria bacterium
GAAGCCAGCCCGCTCCCCCGGCCCAACCACCCGATAAGGTACCCTGAGGGGTGGTTGGGCCGGGGGAGCGGGCTGGCTTCAGGACTAAAATGTCGCTGAAAGCGACTTTCGGGTCAGACACTAAGGCCCAACGGGCCTGCAGCCTTAGTGGCGCTTGAACGTTCTGAAAAGCGCCGCTTGAGCGCCTCTAAAAACCACCCTTTATGCAGCATCAAACAAACTCAGCTGATCGCTTTTTTTCTGCGGGCGCACAAACAGATCCGAGCGTAACTTCAAACTGCTGCGATTGAGATCCAGTCGTTTTGCCGCCATTTCAAAGCGCCGGCCGATCGACCATGCGTAGGGGCCGGTGCCGCGCATGCGTTTGCCCCAGGTGGCGTCATAATCCTTGCCCTCGCGGGTTTGGGCAACCAGCGACATTACTTTTTCAGCACGATCAGGCACATGGGTTTCGAGCCAGTCCCTGAACAGATCACGCACCTCCAGCGGCAGGCGCAACATCACATACCCTGCTTCTTGCGCCCCGGCATTGGCGGCAGCGCCGAGCAGCGTCTCAATCTCATTGTCATTGAGGCCGGGGATAATAGGGGCAGTCATCACCACACAGGGTATGCCTGCCTGATTTAACTTCTCCATCGCTTCCAGGCGCTTGTTGGGTGTGGATGCCCGCGGTTCCATCGAGCGTGCAAGATCTTTATCAAGTGTGGTAATTGAAATGGCGCATTTGACCAGGCCCAGCTCTGCCAGCGGCTTGAGCACATCAATGTCGCGGGCAATGAGTGCTGATTTTGTCACGATGGCAACAGGGTGGCGGTATTTCAGCATCACCTGCAATATTGCCCGTGTCAGCCGCCGCTCACGCTCAATCGGCTGGTAGGGGTCAGTATTGGTACCCATGGCAATGGTGCGCGGCTTGTACTGGCGTTGCGAAAACTCGGCTTCGAGCACTTCAGCCGCATTGATTTTGGCAAACAGTCTGGTTTCAAAATCAAGACCGGGTGAAAGCCCCATGTAAGCGTGGGTGGGCCGGGCATAACAATAGCTGCACCCATGCTCACAACCGCGATAGGCATTTATGGAGCGGTCAAAGGATATGTCAGGCGATTGATTGGTGGTGATGATCTTTTTGGCAATTTCTTCGGTGACTTCGGTTTTAAGTCTTCCGGTATCGCCAAGACTGTCCCAGCCATCATCATACAGAATGCGTGAATGATGCTCATAGCGCCCTGTCAGGTTGGAGCGCGCGCCGCGACCGGCAGCAGCTTTGCTATGATGATAAACACAATGTTCCGCCATATTGGCAACCGAGGGTGTTACTATGGTTTGGGTTTTGTTCATGGTTTAACCTCCTCATCCCGAATTGAATGTATAGTAAAAGATTAAAACGAACAAAACAAGAACATTTCCCAATAACGGTTAATAACACATTAATTTTATTAGGAGCAATGTTTAACCCGGCAGGCTTGCAATGGTGCCCGCTATTGACTACTTCAGCATAACAGGCAAGAGGGGATAACAGGTTTGCGGGAGGTGATGCATGAACAAAATCGAGAAAATTGTTAAACAACACTACGCTGTCGGAGACCTCGCTGAACGAATTCTCGAGGGCTTGAAGGCCACCGGTGCCGATCTCGACAACCTGACAATCGAAGATATTTCCGCTGTCGATGAATTTCATATCGGTGGTCGCAAAGCCACGCAATATGTTATTTTAAAAATGCCTCTGTCTGCGCGGGCCCATGTTCTCGACGTGGGCTGTGGCATCGGCGGAGCGGCCCGCACAATGGTCTCGCAGACCGGCTGCAAGGTGACCGGCATAGACCTTACACCGGAATATATTGAGGTGGCCCGGACTTTGAGCCGACTAACCCGTCTTGATGACAAAACCGATTTTCATACCGCCAGCGCTTTAGCCATGCCGTTCAAGGACCAGACGTTTGATGCGGCACTCACCATTCACGTGGCCATGAACATCCAGGACCGTGATGCTTTATATAAAGAGATTGCACGGGTGACGAAACCGGGCGCAACACTGTGCATCTATGACGTGATGAAAAAAGGCGATGCGCCAATTATCTTCCCCGTCCCCTGGGCACAAACCGCTGCGAGCAGTCATCTGGTCTCACCCGATGAAATGGCTCCGCTGCTCGAAGATGCGGGCTTCGAAATCAGCGAGGTTGAGGACCGCACCGAAATTGCCGTTGAATTTTTTCGGCAAAGCGAGGCTGCCGCCGCCGCAAGTCCCGCCCCCCTGGGCGTCCACCTTATTATGGGGGCAACGGCGCGGCAGAAATTACAAAACGTCAGGCAGAATATTGCAGACGGACGCATCATTCCGGTGTTAATAGTAGCATGCCGCAAGGTCTGATAAGTGTCCAAGCAAATGTTGGCCAGCCATATGATCACCGTCGTCATTCCAACGCTTAATGCGGGCGCAAGCCTTAACCCGACATTTGCAGCTCTCGTTCCAGCCAGTGTTGAAGGGCTTGTTTCGGCTGTGATCGTGGTTGACGGCGGCTCACACGACCACACACTTCAAATTGCTGATGATGCCGGTGCCAGAATTATCGAAACCGAAAAGGGCCGGGGGGTGCAACTGGCTGCCGGTGGCCGTGAGGTTCGATCAAAATGGATATTGTTCCTTCATGCTGACACTGTTCTGACGCCGGAATGGCAGTCGGAGGCCAGGAGTTTCATTGCAGCGGCCAACCGGCCGGGAGCCAAAAAGCAGGCCGCAGCTTTCAGATTTGCCATTGACGAGCCCGGTATCGGTCCCAGGATTATGGAAAAGCTTGTGGCCTTGCGGTGCCTGGTCTTTGCCTTGCCGTATGGTGATCAGGGGGTGTTGATATCAACTGATTTTTATCGGCAAATTGGCGGGTTTAATCCCATGCCGCTGATGGAGGACGTTGACATCATCCGCCGCATTGGCCGTAAACACCTGGCATTATTGCGAACGCCTGTTTTGACCAGTTTTGCACGCTATCGAAAAGATGGATTTTTCCGCCGTATCTATCGCAATCTCAGCTGCCTTGCACTTTATTATATTGGCGTTGCTCCGGCCAGAATTCTGCAGCGCTATGAACAATAATTTTTTGGTCATGATGGTCAAGCGCCCGGCCTGCGGGGCGGTCAAATCCCGGCTTGCGGCAGGCATCGGTGCTGTTGCCGCAACGTCTGCCTATCGCACCATGATGTATAATTCCATCCGCAGACTGGCCTTTGACCGGCGCTGGCGTTTCGTCCTGGCAGTTGCTCCCGACAATGCGGTGTTCGAACCTTTCTGGCCGCAGAGCATTTCCCTTGTGGCTCAGGGAAATGGTGACCTCGGTGACAGAATGCAACGCATTATGGCCGGGATGCCACCGGGGCCGGTCGTCATCATCGGCAGTGATATTGCCGCCATGAGACCTGCTCACATCGCCCGCGCTTTCAAAAAACTGGGCGATGTTGAGGTGGTGTTTTCTCCCGCCGGTGATGGCGGTTATTCATTGGTGGGCCTCAAGCGCAGCCTGCGCACTCCCGTCATATTCAACGATGTGCGCTGGTCGAGCCCGCATACGCTTGACGATACATTGCTCAATCTTGGAGGTCTCAAAGCCGGTTATATTGAGGCTCTGCACGATATTGACATCCTGGCCGACTGGAAGCATTGGAAAAGCTGCGGTGGTGCCGGTCGCTTATGTTTTTGAGCGCTGGAGATGTTCATCCAGACGCGGCATGATTTCAACAAAATTACACGGACCTGCGCGGTAATCGAGCTGATGGACCAAAATACTGTCCCAGCCGTCTTTGCACGCACCAGGTGAGCCGGGCAGGGCAAACAGATAAGTGCCACCGGCAACGCCTGCAGTGGTGCGTGACTGAATGGTGGATATGCCGATTTTGCCATAAGATATCTGATGAAAAACTGTGGACCAGCCGTCGATTTCCTTGTCATACAGGGGCTTGAACGCTTCGGGCGTAATATCGCGCCCGGTGAGGCCGGTGCCGCCGGTGGAAATGACAACATCTACACCTTCATCATCAATCCACCGCTTAACCACTGCCTGTATCTTGGAAATATCATCAGTGACGATGGCCCTGTCGGCGAGAATATGACCAGCAGCGGTTAAACGTTCCACCAATATGTTGCCGGATTTGTCATCGTCCGCAGAGCGTGTGTCAGAAACCGTTAAAACGGCAATGTTGACCGGTTGAAATTCACGTTTGTTGGCAGCGCTGGACATTTATTTTTTTCTCCTCAAAATTTATTTCTTGCCATCAAGAAATTGTCTGATCATTCGTAAATCATTCCAGGCCAGGCGTTTTTGCGCCGGCTGGCGCAATAAAAAAGCCGGGTGTAGTGTCGGCAGGGCCGGGTAGTCTGCATCTTTGCCTTTGAATTTCGTCCATTTCCCCCGCAAACGCTTGATGCCGGTGGCGGTGCCGAGCATTTCCTTGGCGGATACACCGCCAAGAAAGACGATCACCTCAGGACAAACCAGCTCAATCTGGCGGTCTATAAAAGGCCGGCAAACAGCGGTTTCATGCGTGGTTGGCGTGCGGTTTCCCGGCGGACGCCAGGGGATAACATTGGCAATATAAGCATTTTGACGATTTAATCCGATCGCCGCCAGCATCTTGTCGAGCAACTGCCCGCTGCGACCGACAAAAGGCAGGCCCTGAATGTCTTCATCGCTGCCGGGTGCTTTACCGATGAACATAATGCGTGCGTCCGCTGCCCCGTCACCAAAAACCAGATTGGTTGCGGTTGCCTTCAGGCCGCAGCCGTCAAAGCGCTCAAGTGCTGCTTTCAGGTCGTCCAGTGTTTTTGCCGATTGCGCCAGTGATCTGGCATCATTTGCCGTTTCACCAGCCTCAAGTACACTTGAGGCTTGAGGTGCGCGTGCGGGCGCACCGGGTTTGTGGCCAAGCGGGGCTTTGACCGGCGGTGTCGCTTTTGCGGCTTTGGCGGTCGCTGTGCTGGCTTCATTTTTGGCAAAGAAATCGGTAGAATAATCGCTGACGGCCTCATCCACCCCGGCGCAGTGATACCAGGTCAGGATTTCAAGTGCTTGACGATCGTTTAGTATCATGGCCTAACCTGCATTCCGGTTCTTTCCACCTTAGGGTCTAATGAGTATCACAAACAGGAGATTGCTGTGAACGGTAATAATGACGCACTTCCGATACGCGAATCGATGGAATTCGATGTGGTTATTGTTGGTGCCGGTCCCGCTGGATTATCAGCCGCCATTCGCCTCAAGCAACTGGCGCAAAAAGCACAAACGGAAATTTCAGTAGTGGTGCTGGAAAAAGGCTCGGAAGTGGGGGCGCATATTCTTTCAGGTGCGGTTATTGACCCGGTCGCCTTGAACCGGCTCATTCCTGACTGGAAGGAAAAAGGCGCACCGCTCAATACGAAGGTTACCAAGGATGTTTTCCTCATTCTGGGTCCCGGTGGAGCCTTGCGTCTGCCCAATTTCCTCATGCCACCGCTAATGAGCAATCATGGTGCCTATATCATTTCGCTCGGCAATCTGTGCCGCTGGCTGGCGGCGCAGGCGGAAGCTTTAGGCGTTGAAATCTATCCCGGCTTCGCCGCAGCAGAAGTGCTTTACAATGAAGATGGCAGTGTCAAGGGTGTGGCCACCGGCGATATGGGAATTGGCAGC
>JAJRTY010000122.1 GCA_024278055.1 Alphaproteobacteria bacterium
CTCGCTCAGTTCGCCTTTGCCTGGGTCCTCGGCAACAAATCCGTCACCTCCACAATAGCCGGTCCGCGCACCTATGAGCAATGGTGCGACTATTTCCCGGCCCTTGAGTATACCTGCACCGGCGAAGATGAAGAATTCATCGACGCTCTGGTCGCACCGGGCCACGCCTCAACCCAGTTCTACTCAGACCCCGCCTATCCGGTTGAAGGGCGCTTTGCCAAAGCCTGAAGGCTTAGCCGGCCAACTCGCCATTTATCACATAGCGGAGAATGCGCACAATCTGGTCTGCTGTTTCCGCCACCGCCAGGGCGGCACCATCCACTTCCTTGAGTGGATGAGTTAACGAACCATCGTGCATCACAATCAAAGGCGTATTGAGCGCCGCGGCATAGCCCGCATCAAAGGCCGCATTCCATTGCTTGTATTGATCGCCAAAGCGCACCACGACAATATCGGCATTCTCAATCAAAGTGCGGGTGCGAATGGCATTGAGCTTGGCACCTTTATGGTCTTTCCAGAAATTATTTTCTTCCGCTCCTAAAATTTCCACACCGCAATTATCGCTTGATTCATGGTGTGTTACCGGCGTCGAAAAACTGACCGGCAATCCGGCAGCTTCTGCCCCGACTTTAATCTGCTCACGCCAATCCGTATGTATTTCACCCGAAAGATATACATTCCATTCGTCCATTTCAGTCTTCCTTTATTCGTTCAAAATTGTTTGGACCCGTTGATATCACCGGATTTGCAGGTACGTCCAGCAGGATTATCAATTCAGACTGAACCAGCTCTCCCAGCCGTGGTTCAATCTTCAAACAGGCTTCTGCGTTGATTTGAATAAAATTAGCAGAAAGATTTTGAATAAACAAATCTAAATTCGCATCAACAGTAAATACAATAAAAGTATAATTTTGGTTTTACTGTAATATTTTTCATGTAATTCAATTTACATTTTGATGTTATTGAATAATAGCGCGACGAATTTAAATATAAAATACTATTTATGCCAGTGCGGGAACAATAACAATCAAACGAGGTGTCCGATGCACAATTTGAGAGAAGATTTAAACTTTAACGCTGTAACCACTGAACCTGAAGGTTCCTGGCGCTCCGGTATCAAGGGTGGCATGCGGGGTAAAATTGCCGTGGCTGTCATTGTTGCCGTTGCTTCTGGCGGTTATGCGGCAAATCTCACCAGCAGCTGGCTGGATGACCAGCGCAGCCGCTATGAGTTAAGCCTGATAAAGGACGTTGCCCCGGTACCGACCATGAAGAAAATTGTTGTTGCTTCCCAGCCGATAAAACATGGCGAAGAACTGACAACGCGAAACACCAAAATTATCAACTGGGCCTCCGATGAACTGCCGCCAAGTGCCTTTAGTGCCGCTGATATGATGTTTTCATCCAAGGGTAAAAGATTTGCCTTGAATGCCATCGAGCCCAACGAGCCCATCCTTGGCTCCAAAATCACCAAACCGGGCAAGAGTGCCTCTTTGTCGGCCCAGCTCACACCGGGCAAAAAAGCGGTTACAATCCGTGTCGATGATGTGCTCGGTGTCGGTGGTTTGATTGTTCCCAATGACCGGGTTGACATTCTGTGGACCAACCAGCCAAAGAGCGACGAGGGCAACAACGACCCCTTTACAGCCATGCTAATCCCCGGTGTTCGTGTTCTCGCCCTCGATCAGACCGTTAATGAAAATTCCGGCAAAACTCGAGTGGCGCGCGCTGTTACCATTGAAGTTGATACCCGCCAGGCGCAAAAAGTAGCCCTTGGTTCTCAAACCGGAAAGCTCCACCTGGCGTTGAGAAGTTTTGGCACCAAAGAAAATAAAAACGTCTCCTTCCAGCGCGTCAGCTTAAGCAACCTTGCTTCATCCGGGTCATTTTTCGGTGGCATCAAAACCATACCCGTACCGATACCCGCCGCTTTGACAGTGCCGGAGAGCGTTCGGAAATACAAGTTTGATCCCAATGACATAACTGCCAGCACCAGCAAGCCCGGCGCTGGCAAACACCCGAGCAAAGTGAAAATCACCCGTGGCCTGGTAAGCCAGGAATATGAAGTTCTCTCAAACTCCACGCTTTAAACAAATCCGGCTCGATCACTCGGCATTTCAGTGATCGGGCCACATCGCGCTATTTTAGAAAAATCCAGTCAGGACCAAGGGCATGAGACAAACATCAACATCTTATCAGTTGCACCGATCGCAGAAAAAATCATTATTCGGTTCAGCCATCAACACCATTTTCCTCGCAGCCCTGGCGCTGATCCTGGCTTTAACCCTGAACCTGATTTCATTGACCGGGGGGTATAGTGAAGCCCAGGCCAAGGCAAAAATCATCAGCCTGTCCAAGCAGAATATTGTCAAGCGCCTGCGCATTGTCGTTAACAAGTCCGAGACAGTAAAAATCAACAGTGCGTTTTCGGAAATTCAGCTTGGTAATTCCGAAATAGCCGACGTTTTGCCACTTTCCGACACGTCGTTTTATATTCTCGGCAAAAAAATCGGCGCCACCAACCTGTCGATTTATGACACCGAGCGCAAATTGATTGCGGTTATGGACGTGGAAATCTCTTATGACATTCCGCAATTAAAATCCCAGATCAGACAGAACCTGCCCAGTTCGAAAATCAAGGTATCCTCTCTCAATGGCAGCATATTGCTGACCGGAACCGCTCCCAGTGCTTCTGATGTCAGGCAGGCCACATTGATTGCCGAACAATTTGCACCCAAAGCAGTTACCTCCTCCATCGCCATTTCCTCTTCGCAACAGGTTTTGCTCGAAGTTCGCTTCATTGAGGCCTCCCGCACCGCCGGTCGTGAACTCGGCATTAATTTTACCGCCAACGGCAATGGCATTCTGGCTAATACCGGCGTCAGCCTGCTATCAGGCTCAGCCCCCTTTGGCACATTTTTAGGCAAAATCCTCGGCGGTGGCGTCAATGCCGATATTATCATCAATGCGCTTGAAGACCGGGGTCTTGCGCGGCGTCTGGCCGAGCCAAATCTGGTTGCGCTTTCGGGTGACACCGCAAGTTTCCTGGCCGGCGGTGAATTCCCCTTCCCCGTTGGTGCCGACAATGGTGAAATCACCATCGAATTCAAAAAATTCGGTGTTGGCCTGTCCTTCAGTCCGACTGTTCTGCCTGACGGTGTTATCAACATTGAGATTGAACCCGAAGTAAGTCAGCTTGATCCCACCAATACCTTGCGCCTTAATGGCTTTGACATCCCCAGCCTCATTGTCAGGCGCGCCAAGACAACGGTCGAGCTGCGTGATGGTCAAAGCTTCGCCATCGCCGGGCTTTTGCAGTCCACCAATACAAAGGCCCAAAGCCAGTTGCCATGGATTGGTGATGTGCCGGTGCTTGGCACCCTGTTTCGCTCATCATCTTTCCAGAAAGAACAAACCGATCTGGTCATTATCATAACCCCCCGCCTGGTTGCACCTGCAGCACCCGGCCAGCAGCTTGCATCCCCCCTGGATAGTACCAACCCATCAAATGATATTGACTTTTTTCTGTTCGGCAAAGTTGAAATCAACAAGGCAACGCTGGAGTATTTTGAAAATGGCGGTCGCACGTCCACTGCCGGTCACATCCTCGATGGCAAACAATTTGCCCGCCCCCAAAATCCTTTTCGCCTAACCAACGTAAGTCAGAACAACATCTACAATGAGGTTTATTCCAATGAACGCTAAAACACTTGGCTTGAGCCTTGCCTGCGCTGTCATCCTGTCTGGCTGTGCTGCCGAAAACCTGCAACGCACCGACACCATCCCCTCCTATGCCGGTGACAGTGCAGCACGCAACATTGCTATCCAGACCATCAACCCGCCACCCTACCGGGCCGGCGATCGCCACCTCCACTTCAATGGCAACCGCCTGAATGATGCAATGAAAATCTACGAGACCCCGTCAAAAGCCCCGCCATCCAAGGTCAAGGGCACGGGTCTGGGTAAACTATAAGAGTATCTCCCCGGCTTCGGGCGAAATACCGTTGATCTTTAATGGCAGCTACAAGGCCCCAGGCCAGGTGCGTGACGCCGCACGGTTTTAAGGCAAATTCAAAAAACACATCCGTATTCCGAGTGCGCAGAGAACTTCAGGAAAGCCGACGGCTCATACGCCTCGTTGCTAAAATGATGGTGGTACGGGAATTTCGTGGTATGCTATTGCTATGGGGTTGACTGAAACTACGGGCATTTGCCAGTCGACCATAGAAAAATCATATTCCGAAGTTCATATCACCATACGGTTTCACCTGAAAAGATGTTGTTTGCCATGAAGTGTTCCAAAACTCTCCTGATTATCATGCTGATGGCCTTTGTCGCCGTCGGCTCTGGCTGGACAACATCCGCTCTTGCCCAGAGCACCGGCGGTGCCAAAGCTGCCACCGGGGATGCAGCCAAAAAGCCCAAAAAGAAATCCTCTCTGGTGAGTGTTGATGCGGTTCGGCTTGAGCCTTTGTCACAAACCATTGCCATTATCGGCAGGCTGGTGGCGCGGCAGGCAGGCCGGGTCGCAGCTCAGGTGGCCGGAGCCGTTGTTGACATGAAAGTCGAGGTCGGCGACCGGGTTAAAAAAGGAGACGTGCTGGCAATACTCGACACAGCCTCGCTGGCGGCGCAATTGAGTGTGGTCGAAGGTGAGCTGTTGCAGGCCCGCGCGCAGCTTGAGTTTGACAGGTCCGATTTGCGCCTGGCCGAGCTGGGTTTGAAACGGCAGGAGGATTTGAAGCAATCCGGTGCCTTTTCCAAGGCACAATATGAAGACTGGGTGCAAAAAGTAGCCCGCGCCAACGCCAGTGTTGCGCGGCGCCAAGCAGTGGTGTCAACCAGACAGGCATCCTTACGGGTGAGCCAGATTAATCTGGCCAAAGCATCAATCACCGCACCTTACGACGGTGTGGTAACACAAAGAATGGCGGAGACTGGATCTTACGTGCGCGTTGGTGATCCTGTGGTCTATCTGATTGCGGACGGTACACTGGAAATTGAAGCGGACGTACCGTCAACGCGGGTGGTTGGTCTCAGGCCAGGGCTGAAAGTTGCATTTGAGCTCGATAATGGTCAGAATTTTGAAGCAAAAGTACGCGCCGTTCTGCCTTCTGAAAACCCATTGACCCGCACCCGCATGGTGCGTTTTGAGCCGGATTTTTCACGCAATCGTGAACGTCTTGCCGATGCCCAGTCTGTTATCGTGCAAATTCCGGTTGGTATTCAGCGCGATATATTATCCGTTCACAAGGATGCCATCATCAAACGCGGAAACGAGAGTATCGTCTTTGTTGTTTCCGGCGAAAAAGCCGTATCGCGTGTCATTAAACTGGGCGAAGCGGCAGGCGGTCGCATTGAGGTGCTGGCCGGCCTCAAGCGCGGTGAACAAGTCGTCGTGCGTGGAAACGAAAGACTGCGGGGCGGGGCATCCGTCAGAATTAATTAGAAAACCATGAACCTGATTAAAATCTCGATTGAACGCCCTATCGCCGTGGTCTCGGCAGTTTTAATGGTGGTTATGTTCGGCATTGTCGCCTTGCAGACCATACCAATTCAGCTGGTGCCCGATGTCAATCGACCGGTTATTTCGGTTAGAACCATCTGGCCCGGAGCAGCCCCGGCAGAAGTTGAGCGCGAAATCACCAATCGGCAGGAAGAAGTGCTCAAAGGCATTGGCGGCCTTAATACGATTGAAAGCCGCTCTGAACAGGGGCGCTCGCGCATAACGCTCGAATTCGACATTGATACACAGATGGACAAGGCTTTGTTGCTGGTTTCCAACCGGCTTGACCGGGTGACCGGTTATCCTGAAGAGGCTGATGAGCCCAGTTTACGTCTGGCAAGAGCCGACAGTTCCGCCATTGCCTGGTTTATCATTACCCGGCAAAAGGGCAACACCAGACCAATTCACGAATATGGCGACCTGATTGAGCGCACGGTCCAGGACCGTATTGAACGCGTTCCCGGGGTGAGTGAAGTTACCGTCTATGGCGGCAGTGAGCGCGAAATTCAAATCGTGGTCGAGCCTAATGTCCTGGCACGCTACCGCCTGACAATTTCCGATATTGCCACCGCCCTGCGCCGCGCCAATGCCTCAATCAGTGCTGGAGATGTGGAAGAGGGCAAACGCCGCTATGTTGTGCGCACACAAGGCGATCTGAATACGCTCAGCCAGATAAAAAACGTTGTTCTCCGCTCCTTGAGAGACGATACCACAGCGCGATTGGCGCGGGTGACCGTCGGTGAGGTTGCCGAAGTTAAATTTGCCTATAAAGACCCCACTTCCAATATCCGGGTACTGGGCGAAAATGCCATGGCCTTTAATGCCAAACGCGAAACCGGGGCCAATGTCATTGAGACCATGGCAGGTATCAAGGCAGCCGTTAAAGAACTGAATGAAGGACCGATACCGCGTGCGGGTCTCAAGTTGCGTCAGGTAACCGACCAGACTGAATATATTAATGCCTCGATTGATCTGGTGCAGGAAAATATCTGGGTAGGTGGGGCAATGGCAGCATTCATTCTGATTTTGTTTTTGCGCTCGTTTCGCGCCACCCTGATTATTTCCGTCGCCATTCCAGTATCCGTCATCGGGTCTTTTGTGGCCATGGCAATGCTTGGCCGTTCCATCAATGTGATATCGCTGGCAGGCCTAGCCTTTGCCGTTGGCATGGTGGTTGATGCCGCCATTGTGGTGCTGGAAAATATCTATCGGATGCGTGAACGCGGAATGTCGGCGCGTGAAGCAGCCTTCAAGGGAGCCTCGCAGGTGTGGGGCGCGGTTCTGGTATCGGCGCTGACCACGGTGATGGTGTTTATTCCCATCTTGATTATGAAGCTTGAGGTCGGTCAGTTGTTTCGCGATATAGCGGTGGCAATTTCAGTATCTGTACTGCTGTCACTGATTGTGTCGATAACGGTTTTACCGGCCCTGTCGAGCCGCCTGCTTTTGAGTACAAAGCCCGGAGCCGGCGATGCGGTCAAACGCTGGTCAATCCCCGGCATCGATCATTTCGCCAGCGGTTTCATGGTGGTTTTACTCGCCTTCACCCGTCTTGTCATAAAAAGCAAAGCCCTGGCTATCATGGTTGTTGCCGGGTGTTCCGTGGCTGCCAGCCTGCTCGCCTATAATTATCTGCCCAAGCTCGAATATCTTCCAAACGGCAACCGTAACCTGATGTTCTGGATTGTTATCCCGCCGCCGGGTTACAACCTCAAAACCATGACCGAAATGGCCAAGCGTATAGAAACCGCGCTGAAACCGAACTGGGTGAGCGAAACCGGGGAAAAGGCAAAAGAAGGCGATCCGCCAAAAATCAAGCGTTTCTTTTTTGTCGCCTCGCGCGCCAATACCATTTTAGGGGCAATTGCGCAGGATCCTGCCCGCACCAAGGAACTGAAAGCAATCGTCAGCGCACCGATTTTCCGTGAACCCGGCACCTTTGGCATCGTCAGCCAGTCGTCCCTCTTCGGCCATGGTATTGGCGGTGGCCGCAAGATTGAACTCGATATCGCCTGACCTGAGCTGGAGACCATTCTGGCCGTGGCCGGAAATGCCGCATCCAAAATCTTTGCTGTTCTGCCGCGCGCGCAGGGACACCAGTTCAGACCCCGGCCCGGTCTCGAACTCGGCGCGCCCGAAGTGCGCGTGACACCCAATCGTTCACGACTGGCAGATGCAGGTGTAAGCGTGCGCGAATTAGGGCAATCGATTGATGTTTTTAATGATGGTATGCGCGTGGCAGAAGTTACTGTCGGCAACGATCGCATTGACATGACACTGAAAGGCCGCATCGGCAATGTAACGACCACCCAAGGTATCGGCAACCTGCCAGTGGTGACGTCTCGTGGTCAGGTGCTGCCGGCATCCTCTCTTGCCGACATAGAACTGACGTCAGGGCCAACCGAAATTCTGCACCGCGAACGCGAAAGAACCGTCATTCTCGAAGTCAGCATTGCCGATGACCTGCCGCTGGAAACAGCTGTTGACCTGGTTAAGGAAAAAGTTATTGCCGAACTTGAAGCCGAAGGCCTGCCGCCGGGCGTGAGTTTGCGCATTAAAGGCACAGCCGAAAAACTCAAAGCCACCTGGGAGCTGATGCAGAAGGATCTGCTGATTTCCCTGATTATTGTTTTTCTGGTGATGGCGGTGCTGTTTGAAAGTTTTATTTACCCTCTGATTATTCTTTTGTCGGTACCGCTGGCGGCTGCTGGCGGGGTTGGCGGGCTGGCTGCACAAAACCTGCTGACGGCGCAACCTCTGGATATGCTTACCTTATTGGGGTTTGTCATCCTCGTTGGTATTGTTGTCAACAATGCCATCCTGCTGCTGCATCAAACGCTGTTTCACATCCGCCAGGAAAACATGGCCGTCAACGATGCCATCATTGAGGCGACACGCAACCGCGTGCGACCGATTTTCATGTCGACACTGACATCGGTCTTTGGCATGTTACCGCTGGTATTGTTCCCCGGTGCGGGATCAGAACTATATCGCGGGCTGGGCTCGGTGGTTGTCGGCGGGCTGGCGTTGTCGGCCATTTTAACCTTGGTGATTATACCACCGATGATGTCATTAATTGTCGGGACGGTTGAAGAACGCTCACGCAAAAAAAGACAGGCGCTTAATGCCCCACCGGCACCAGCAGAATAAGAACTTTTACCAGGTTTTATATTAATCTGGCGGTCCTTCATTATTGGAGAATATGCAATGCGGATTGAACAAATTCCGGTGGGTGATAATCCGCCTGATGATATTAATGTTGTGATTGAAGTTCCCCTTGGCGGTGAGCCGGTCAAATACGAAATGGATAAGGCATCAGGTACTATGTTTGTCGATCGAATTCTCTATACCTCCATGCGTTATCCCGGCAACTACGGCTTTGTGCCCCATACGCTGTCCGGCGATGGTGATCCGATTGATGTTCTGGTAGCCAATCAACGTCCGTTGATGTCCGGTTCGGTGATAAACTGCCGCCCGGTTGGCGTGTTGTACATGAAGGATGAAGCGGGTGAAGATGAAAAGATTGTGGCGGTACCGAGCATAAAAGTTTCAGCAATGTTCAACAAAATCATCACTGTTCATGATCTTCCACAAATGCTGCTTCAGAAAATCTCCCATTTTTTTGAACACTACAAAGATCTTGAAGCAGATAAATGGGTTGAAATCGTGCGCTGGGGTGACGCAGGTGAAGCGCACCAGATGATTGCCGATGCTGTTACCAGAGCCAGAGAAGACTAACGAATCCGGCGGATAAGCTTGGCATCGGGAAAGCACGTTGGTTTGAGGTTGTTTTGCGATTGCCATGTCCCCACGGCTGTGCGGGTTTTAAAGCCGATAAGGCCATCAGCCCCGCCCACATCAACTTTGCGTTTTTCCAACCGCACCTGCATCGCCTGAACGTCACGTTTTGAAAACCCTCCCAGTTTTTGCCATTTCGCCACAAAGGGCCTGTTGTTGCGGTAGCGATCAGCAAGATGGCCGATGAACAGGGCGTAGAGGTCGCTTTCATTGAACTTTTTCAATATGTAGAAATTTTTCGTGGCGATAAATGCCGGACCCTTGCGGCCGGCGGGCATCAACAAAAAGCCCTGGCGCTTTAATTCTGCGCGCGGGAATGATTTACCCCTTACTCTTTTTGCCCCTTTTTCAACCCATGCGCTTATGGGCCTGCCTTGTTCGGGGCCTTCCAGCGCACAGGAAATGCGGCCAGGTATACTAGCTTCAAAGCCCCATGTGCGGCCGGATTGCCAGCCGTGTTTTTTGAGAAAATTGGCAATAGATGCAAGCGTGTCCGGTACAGAGGTCCAGATATCGCGGCGGCCATCACCATTATAATCCACGGCAAACTCAAGGAACTTCGATGGCATGAACTGTGGTTGGCCGAGCGCACCCGCCCACGAACTTTTCAGACGTTTAAGCGGGATATGACCCTGTTCTAAAATTACCAGAGCGGCAATCAGCTCGTCGCGAAACAATTGTTTACGCCGCCCCATAAAAGCTGATGTGGCCAGAACCCGCAATGAATTAAAGGGGATTTTTACCCGACCATAACCCGATTCAGCCGCCCATATAGCCACAACTATGCGGCGTGGTACGCCATATCGTTTTTCGATGACATCAAGAGTTTTCCGCCATTTTTTTAACCTTGCCCGACCAAGCCGGACCAAAGGTTGCAGACGATTTTCGCTGAGGTAACGCCCGGGGCTCTTAAATTCAGCCTGAGAATATTTTCTGGCGGCGCGCTTCGATGCACCCGGTGGCCGCAAATTCGGCACTTTCCAGTTTAAACTTATATGGCCCAACCCGGCATTAAAGACCTTGCGCGATATGCCGCGCTTTTTTGCCAACGGCCAGATTTCTGATTTGAGCCAGGCCTGAAATTGCCGCTCAATTTTGGCTTTGTTGACAGTCTGCGCCGAGGTACTGGAAGCAAAAAACGAGAATGTCGCAATGAACATAGAAATTATGACAAATTTCATCGACCGAAAACTCCCTTTTCAATGACTCGGACCTGAATGAGCTTATAACATGGGTTTTAATTTATTTTAGTAAATCCCAAGGAAACCCTGTTGCCATACGTCCAACCTTTATAACGATGGAAAAGATAAGCGATCAGGAGCTGGTAGATCTAGCTGTATCAGGCGATGCAGCCGCTTTCGCACGGCTGATTGAGCGCCATTATGATATGATCTTCCGTGTTGCATTTAAGTGGTGCGCAGATCGTGATGATGCCGAAGATATTGCCCAGGATGTATGCATAAAGCTGGGTTCGGTGATACACGGGTTTAAGGGTGACGCGGCATTTACAAGCTGGCTTTACCGCATCACGCTGAATGTGGTGCGGGATTTTCAACGCGCATCCAAACGCCGTGCTGACAATATTGCAGCTTTAAGTGTGGTGGTGCAGAAGGACCATCGCCCTGATCCGGCAGTGGCGATGACCCAAAGCCAGATGTGGCAAAAGGTCAGGCAATTACCACCCAAACAGCGTGACGCCATGTTGCTGATATATGCCGAAGATTTGAGCCACGCTGAGGCTGCGGTGATTTTGCAATGCGCGGAAAGTACGGTTTCGTGGCATGTGCATGAAGCCAAAAAACGATTGAAACAGGAAATGCAGGACTGATCAGATGAGCAACGATGATTTTTCAGAACTGAAGAATATCAAGGTCCCCGGCCCCAATCCGGCAGCGCGCGAGGCCGCATTGCAGGCGTCCCTGCTGGCTTTTGAGCAGGCCAAACAAAAAAACTCCCCTCAACCCCAAGGATTGTCATTGGCCACGCGTCTTACCTCCATCTTCACAACTAACCCATGGAGTTGGATTATGGATCATCGCGTTACAGTCGGCACACTAGCAGCCGCTTTATTGGCACTTCCCCTTGCTGCTCAATTGATGTTGACAACAAACCTCACACCACTGAACTGGCCGAAATCGGAAAATGAAACCGATAGCGGCGCAATAATTGACAACCGATCACCACAAAACAAAGATTTCGATGACCGGAAAAATGCATCGAAGAAAAATCAGAATTTGAAAAGTGAGTTGAATGAAATTCCCCGCCTGAGGCTTGATAGTGTCGCTCCTGTCGCTGAAAGCCCGATGGCTGATGCGAGCCCGCAACCTGCACCGCCACCAGTCTTTAGCCCGGCATTGCCACAGGAGGCTGCTAAACTTGATGGCTATGCGGCAGTTAAAAAAGCGCCCGTGGCCAAGCTCAAGAAGCGGATAACTGTCGGCGGCGCAATCTCACAGTTGAGTGAAAGTTCGATTGCGATCTCATCTCCGGCTTCACCTCCTATAGAGATCACAACGCGCGAGAGATTTGAAAAATTCGCTTCCGGCTCAGCTCAATCGGTACTTGAAAACCCGGTATCAACATTTTCGATTGATGTGGATACAGCCTCTTATGCTTTTGTGCGCAAATCGCTTGAAGGCGGGCAGATGCCCAACCGCGATGCTGTTCGGGTCGAGGAGATGATTAATTATTTCTCTTATGATTATCCTTATGCCGAGACCAAGGACCAGCCGTTCAAGCCAAGCGTGGCTATTTATCCAACACCGTGGAACAGCGAAACAAAGTTGCTGCATATTGGTATCAAGGGCTACCAGATTGTGTCTCAATCCAAGCCAAGGTCAAATCTGGTATTTCTGATTGATGTTTCAGGTTCCATGAACCAGCGCGACAAATTACCGTTGCTGAAAAACGCCTTCCGGCTGCTTGTAAATCAACTCGATGAAAACGACACGGTATCCATCGTCACATACGCGGGCCATGCAGGCACGGTCTTGGAACCAACGAAAGTTGCTGATAAACAAAAGATACTGGCAGCACTCGATAAGCTGAATTCCGGTGGCTCCACCGCCGGAGCGCAAGGTATCCGTCAGGCCTATGCGCTGGCAGAACAGTCGTTCGACAAGCAAGGCGTCAACCGGGTGATATTGGCCACCGACGGTGATTTCAATGTCGGCATCCGGGGCGATGAACTCAAACGCTACATTGAGGCCAAACGAAAATCCGGTGTTTTCCTGTCGGTGCTGGGCTTTGGCCGCGGCAATTACAATGATGCCCTGATGCAGAAGCTGGCACAAAACGGCAACGGCACGGCCGCCTATATCGACAACCTCAAGGAAGCGCACAAGGTGCTGGTAAAAGAGGCCGCCTCAACGCTTTTTCCCATCGCCAAAGATGTCAAAATCCAGGTTGAGTTTAATCCCAACATGGTATCAGACTATCGGTTGATCGGCTATGAAACCCGCAGCCTCAAACGTGCGGATTTCAATAATGACAAGGTCGATGCCGGTGATATCGGTGCCGGCCATACAGTGACGGCAATTTATGAAATCACGCCTGCTGACAGTGACGCAAAGCTTATTGATGACTTGCGTTACCAGAAAAACAAACCGTCAACTGATGCAGGCAAATCATTTGGTGGTGAATATGCATTTTTGAAAATGCGCTATAAGCTGCCCCGGGAAAACACTTCCAAACTCATCACAGTGCCGATCACAACGGCGGTGGAACAAGACAGTATCAACACCTTATCCAAAGACATGCGCTTTGCCGCAAGTGTGGCAGCATTCGGTCAAAAGCTGCGCGGTATTTCATATCTGGAAGATTACAGCTATGATGATATACTGAAGCTGGCAGCCAGCGGGCGCGGGTCTGATGAATATGGCTACCGTGCCGAATTCATCAGCCTGGTGCGGCTGGCTAAATCTTTGGCCAGCACCTCGCAGCAGCAGTAAACCTCACCAAAACAAAAAAAGCCTGACAGTAAAGTCAGGCGTTTTTTTGCTGTTCGATCATGCCCTCAGCATCCTGGTCTTGATCTGAATCATTCAAGTCCTTTTGCGTCGGTTGCGTTTTATGCCCTCCCGCAGGAGATTGAGGTTTGCAATGACGGCGGTGTTTTCGGGTTCAAGCCTATAGGCAGCCAAAAACTTTTTACGAGCCTCAACCACATTGCCCCTGAGCAGGTAGGAATAGCCCCAGTTATTGAGAATTGTCGGTGTTTGACCACCGAGTTTTACCGATTTGCGGTAGGCGCGGTTGGCCAGGTCAAAGCGTTTTAGCTTGTCGTAGGATGCAGCTAAACCGAGCCAGGCATCCAGGCTTTTGGGATTTTCCAGAGTGGCCTGGCGAAACAGTTTTTCTGACAAACCGTACTCGCGTTGATAAAAATGCCGTTGCGCCTCGACCAGCGCCCCATCGCCGGGAAGTTTCGTCGACCGGGTTACATCGGGGGATGTCAAAGTAGCGGTATTGGATGCCGGTAAACTGGATGAGCTGGCCAGGTAGGGCTGCAGGGCAACCGGGGTACCAATATCTTTTCCCAGTTTTTCTATCGAGGCACATCCTGTTACCAATATTGAAGCCAGAATGCCCGTTGCCAACACGCGTAAATTAATTTTCATCGCCCCTGCTTTCCTGTTGCCGCCTGTATCAATCTGTAATGTGAGGTAATTTATAACATTAAGATTAGAATATTCGGCTAAATTTAAGGTTCAAATCTAGGGCAAATTACATTCAAATTTTAAAGACTATTGGGGATGAAAGTACCGTAAAGTGATATATCGCTCAATGCTTTAACTGGCTTCACGAATGTGAGAAACGAATTCAGCAACATAGTCATTGGCCGGATTAGCGACAATATCGTCGGGACGGCCATGCTGGACAATATGACCACCGTCCATGATGGCGATGTGGCGGCCAATCTTGATGGCTTCACCAAGATCGTGGCTGACAAACAGGATTGTTTTGTTCAATTCGGCCTGCAGGTCAATCAGTTCATCCTGCAATTTCGACCGGATGAGGGGATCAAGGGCAGAGAACGGTTCATCCATCAACAAAATATCGGCATCGGTGGCAAGAGCGCGGGCGAGACCCACGCGCTGTTGCATGCCGCCGGATAGTTCATCGGTTAGTTTATCCGCCCATTGCGACAGGCCGACGATATCGAGCTTTTCTTCGACAATGCGGTTGATATCAGTGGCGGGTGTGCCGCGGATTTCGAGACCGAAAGCAATATTTTCGCGTACCGTTCGCCATGGCAACAGAGCGAACTGCTGGAACACCATGGAACAATTGTCACGCCGAATTTTGCGCAAGGTTTTAGCGTTGCAGGCGGCAATATCCACGTCACCGTTTTCTGTGGCGACCAATACACGCCCGCGGGCAATCGGGTTGAGACCGTTAACGGCGCGCATCAGCGTTGACTTGCCCGAGCCCGACAGCCCCATGAGTACGCAGATTTCGCCGCGCTCGACTTTCAGGGATACCCCGGCACATCCTAATACCTGACCGGTTGTTTTGAGAATTTCATCGCGGGTTTTCCCCTGATCAACCAGCGGCAAAGCCTTTTCCGGTGTATTGCCAAAGATGATATCGACATTTTCAAATGTTATGGCAGCCTGAACGGCCTCGGGCAATTGTGTCATTTGCGGTTTCCCGGCTGCGTGTGACGGAAGACACGGTCAAGCAATATGGCAACAATGACAATGGCAAGACCGGCTTCAAACCCGCGTGCAATATTGACAGTGTTGAGAGCACGCACCACCGGCTTGCCCAAACCGTCAGCGCCAACCAGAGCGGCAATCACAACCATTGACAATGACAGCATGATGCACTGGGTGAGACCGGCCATGATGGTTGGCATGGCGGAAGGCAATTCAACCTTCAACAGCAACTGGCGCCTGGTTGCACCAAAGGCCTTGCCTGCTTCAATCAGATCTTTTGGCGTCGCCTTGATGCCAAGCGTAGTCAGGCGCACCGGTGCGGGCAGCGCGAAAATCACCGTGGAAATCAATCCAGGCACCACGCCTAAGCCAAACAGGATCAATGTCGGGATGAGGTAGACGAAAGTGGGGATGGTCTGCATCAGATCCAGCACCGGCCTGAGTGCTGCTTCGAGCCACGGCCGGTGTGCTGCCATAATGCCCAGGGGCACACCAATCGACATGCACACCGTTGTGGCAAAAACCACCAGGGTGAGGGTTTCAATTGTTTCTTTCCAATAGCCGAGATTGACGATCAAAAGCAAAGACATAGCGATGCCCACGCCCAGGCCCCAGGAGCGCTGAAACCAGCCGCCACTGATAGAAAATATAAAGATGAGCACCAAAGGCGGCACCCACAACAGCAGCGCTACCATGCCTTCAATCGTGGTGCCGAGGCCAAAGGAGATGGCATCGAAAAACCACGCGGCATTGTCATTGAGACTGTCGACGGCAGACTTCATCCAGCGGCCAAGAGGAATTTTATTGTCGGTCAGCCACTCCATGACATCTCACCTGCCCTGCGATTGATGCGATTTAGAGGCCCAGAGCAGATTTAACAGCGGCCAGTCCATCGCCGCCTTTTGTGGTTTTGACACCTTTCAGCCATGTGTCAAGAATAGCCGGGTTAGCCTTGATCCATGTCGTTGCAGCCTTGTCGGCTTCGGTACCGTCATTGAGGATTGCCCCCATGATTTCATTTTCCATTTTAAGGCTGAAAACAAGGTTCTTGAGCAAGGCGCCAACGTTGGGACATTCAGCCGTGTAGCCTTTGCGCACATTGGTGTAGATGGTGGCACCGCCAAGGTTGGGACCAAAAAAGTCATCGCCGCCTTCAAGGTATTTCATCTCAAAATTGGCATTCATCGGATGTGGCTCCCAGCCAAGGAAGACAATGTCGGCTTTTTTGCGCTTCACTCTGGCAACCTGGGACAACATGCCTTGTTCGGACGATTCAACCACAGTGAAACCTTTGAGACCAAAGGCGTTTTTGTTAATCATATCCAAAATCAGGCGATTGCCGTCGTTACCGGGTTCAATACCATAAATTTTACCGTTGAGGCTGTCCTTGAATTTGGCAATATCGGCAAATGTTTTCAATCCGGCATCATAGGTGTACTTGGGCACGGCAAGCGTATATTTGGCGCCTTCGAGGTTTGCACGCACTGTTTCCACCGAACCATCTTCGCGATAAGGTTTAATGTCAGCTTCCATGGTCGGCATCCAGTTGCCCAGAAATACGTCAATGTCGTTGTTTTTGAGAGAGGAGTAAGTTACCGGCACGGATAAAAGCTGAGTTTTGGGTGTATAGCCGAGTGCTTTTAAAACCACCGAGGTTGCAGCAGTGGTGGCGGTAATATCGGTCCAGCCCACATCTGAAAAGCGCACCGTCGAGCAGCTTGCCGGTTCATTGGCGGCAAATGCTGGAGTGGAAAAAGCAATAACGGCGGCAGTCGTCAGCAATATTTTACGAAACATGATCTGTTCTCCCCTTGGTGCATTGTGAATTTTACCTCCAATGCAGCTCTATTTTAATCCGATATTTCAGACTACCCCTATTTCCCGACATCAATCAACCGGCACATCTTCTGGTGGGGGAATGATGACAAGGACAGGTGGGTTCTCCTTACCCGCAGCAACCAGCCAGGGCCATCGGTAATCAGCACTTTGTTTTCAACGCTTGCTGGCATATCTTCGCGGTAAAACCAATCGGATTATCTTCCCCGATTATGGAACATCACAAATGGCTAGGATATGAATTTCACCTCTGACAATGTTCGTGGCGCTGTCTTTATGGCTGTATGCATGGCGTTTTTCGTGCTCAATGACACGGTGATGAAACTGGCGGCTGGACAGTTTTCCCTGTTTCAGGCGATGTTTTTGCGCGGCATTGCCGCTACTACTCTGATCGGATTGTTGGCCTGGTATCAAAACGCTTTCTCCTACACCATCTCACGCAAGGACCGGCGCATACTCATCGTTCGCATCATCGGTGAAGTTGGGGCAACCCTGGCCTTTCTCAATGCCCTGTTCAACATGCCACTGGCCAACGCCACAGCCATATTGCAGGCCCTGCCCCTGGTGGTGACACTGGCAGCTGCTTTGTTTTTGCGCGA
>JAJRTY010000123.1 GCA_024278055.1 Alphaproteobacteria bacterium
AGGCCGCATATATCAAAACGTCGAAATCATTTCGCGCCCTGCGCAATGCCCCCTTCCCTGACGTGACATTCAGCACATCAATTTTGGCTAATCATACCCACATTCTCCTTGCGGGTTGCAATCTCGCAATCTCGCAATCTCGATGAAACAAGGAGAATTCGTATGTCTATGACGAAATCGAAATCACTCTCGGTGTTTCTTTCCATCGCAATTGTGGCTGGCAGCGCAATGGCGACAAACGCGCAAACTAACAATGGTGGAAAAGGCGGAGGGTCGGAATCCGACAACAACAGTAAGGAACTTCGGGTCGTTGCGGCTCACTTCGTTCCACCTCCGGTCAAAAGGCCGCGTCATCGCTATGAAGCCGACGGGTGCCAGCGTATCAAGTGGCATCGCCGGAATGGTAAGCACCACAAGAATTACAAAATTGTCTGCGAACAAAACCGCTAATTCGCATACGGCTTGCATTGTTCAAAATCTGGCGGCCCGTTCTGCGGGCCGCAGTTTGTTGCAGAGATTATGCCAGTTGATGATTTGTGAGGGTGTAAAATATCACCAATCCAGGCACATTCACAACCAACATTGGATCCATTAGAAATACTCTGTTTGTGTCATCTGCCGGGTCATCCTCTTATTTTGCAAGATCGGCAACCGCTGCCCCCATGTGCTTTTGGGGATGAGGCAACATTCCATCTGCCGAGAACCGGTTCCAATTTAGTAAAATTTTATTCAAAACCCGTGCGTAATTGAGATAAATTTTAGTATTACTCTAATTAAATACTTATATATTTTTAGTAATATTCATATTAATTGCACTTTATATTATTGATTTGAAGTAAATTTATTTATGCAATGTTCTCTCCATAGACGGGGAGAATACAAATGAAACATAGTATATTGAAAAGCATCATTGCCGGTACTTTTTTACTTACCGGTTCAGCAACAATTGTTCAGGCTTCAACTAAAGAAGCCCACATGAAAACAACCGGCAGAACCTTACAGCCAATCGGCCACGCTGTATTCTGCCGACAATTCAAAGCGGAATGTTCAGTCAAATCAACCAATACAAAACCGGTGGTGCTTAACCGGAAACTGTGGAAGCAAATGGTTGACATCAATTACAAGGTCAACATGGCGGTCGAGCCGGTGACCGATCTGGAATATTACAAGACAGAGGAATACTGGGCCTATCCGAAGAAATATGGTGATTGCGAAGATTACGCCCTGCTCAAGCGCTATATGCTGTTGCAAAAGGGCTGGCCAGCCTCGGCGCTGCTTATAACGGTGGTCAAACAGGTCAGTGGCGATGGTCATGCGGTGCTGACAGTGCGCACCGATCTTGGAGATTTCGCGCTTGATAACCTCAGAATGAAAATCGACACCTGGGATAAGACGCCTTACCGCTACATCAAGCGGCAATCAGTGAGAGACACTGGAAAATGGATGGATATACGCGATAACCGTCGCCAGATTGCCCAATATCTCGGCAGCTGATTTCGATCGGTTTGTTAAAATTCTGACACGTGATTGACCTGGTCGCGTCCCCAACTTCCCCGTCCCAATCGGGATCAGGTCAAGAAGCCGGCCCATAGTCCCCTGGGCCGGCTTCGCTTTTTTTGTCGGTATGGCAAACTTATACCAGCTGTAGACCCGCCGCAAAGCGTTTGCCATTTTCGACATAAAACGCCGAAGATGCCTTGAGCATTGCCGCGCTATCACCGTCCAGTGTGCGAATTACCTTGCCCGGCATACCAACCACCAGCGAATTGTCTGGAATTAGTTTCCCCTCTGAAATCAATGCCCCGGCGCCAATTATGCAATTCTTACCGATAACCGCGCCATTGAGTACGGTTGCCCCCATGCCAATCAACGAATTTTCCCCAATTGTGCAGCCATGCAGCATTGCCTTGTGGCCAACCGTGCACCCGGGCCCAACGTTGAGCGGATACCCCATATCGGTATGGAGAACGCAGTTTTCCTGAATGTTTGACCCCTCGCCAATGGTGATCACCTCATTGTCACCGCGCAACACCGCACCAAACCAGATATTGGCGTTTTTTTTCAAAACCACCTTGCCAATCAGCACCGCCGTCGGGGCAACCCATGTAAACGCTTCCTCGGGCAGTTCAGGGGCAATGCCATCAAGGCTGTACAAGGTCATTTGATACTCCGGTATAAGAGGGCAACATCAGTCGATGAGATGAATTTGATTCTCTCATATCGCAAGTGACCTTTGGGCGCAAAGAACCGGAAATGAAATGCCATCGAAAGCAGCCAGCATTGAAATAAATCCTGCCCGGATCAGTTGGGACCAACACGGGTTTCCCTATTGCGACGCCTATGGTGATCATTATTTCTCCAGCAATGACGGGCGGGCTGAATGTCGCCATGTTTTCATTAATGGAAACAGGCTTGAACAACGGATGGCGGACGGCAGCAATTTAACAATCGCTGAACTTGGCTTCGGCACCGGCCTGAATTTTCTTGAAACCTGGCGATTGTGGCAAGAAATCCGCCAACCAGGTCAGCACCTGAATTTTATATCGTTTGAGCTTCATCCCCTTGATAGCGAAACGATCAGCCAGGCAATCAGTCATTGGCCTGAACTTGCCAAATTGTGCAAACTATTGCTGCAAAGCTGGCCGCCAGCGACCGGTAATCCCACCCCCTTGCAGCTCGATAATCAAACAACACTGACGGTTTGTTGCGGCGATGCCGCGGCAATGCTTGCCAATTGGAAGGGCAAGGCCGACGCTTGGTATCTTGATGGATTCTCACCTTCAAAAAACCTCGAAATGTGGTCGAAAGAACTCATGCAGAACGTTTCGGATCACACCGTTTCGGGCGGCACATTTGCCACTTATACGGCGGCCGGATGGGTGCGGCGCAATCTTGCAAGTGCGGGGTTCGATGTCGTGCGCACCAAGGGACACGGCAACAAACGCCACATGAGCAGCGGGGTAAAAACTGTTTGATTTCTGAAGTTTACGTGGTTTTCCGGCGGAGTTGAATCAATCCAGGTCAACATCCAGGATGGCCATTGAAAAACTGTAGGACAGATCACCGTCTTCGTCATCACGATAAAGCACACCAAGAAATTCCTCACCGACATAGACTTCAGCAGAATCAGTCTTACGCGGACGGGCACGCACCGCCAGTGCATCATTGCCGAAGGTTTTTTGAAAATAGGTGCTGAGCTTGGACAATTCTTCAGATTTCACGGACTTCTCCCAGATTCAAATATCAATTCCCGCTTCTGGCATATTCAAGC
>JAJRTY010000124.1 GCA_024278055.1 Alphaproteobacteria bacterium
CCCCGGGTTTCCTGCGGCAGTTTTTTGAAAGGGCAACACCGGTATCGAATGCACAAACGACAAATCAATCAGGTCCGCAATCGCTTCGGCCCAAGCCCAGAAAAAAACGTGCAACAATCGTCGAAGGTGGTGAAAACTAGAGCTTTGCTCTATTTTTGCCGCAATAAAACGTGACGTTTTTTGCCGATTGAAAGTTTGATTGTGCCATCTGGCCCTAGATTATCGGAAGTCAGGATGGTTTTTTCATCATTGACCACCTGGTCATTCACCCGGGCAGCCGAGCCTTTAATGTGACGTCTGGCTTCGGAGTTGGAAGCGGCCAGTCCGGCCATAACGAAGGCCTGTAGCAGGCCGATACCCTGGGCCAGATCAGACGCGGAAATGTCAACACTCGGCAGACCTTCACTTTTGCTGCCGGTCTCAAACGTCTCCATCGCTGTCTGCGCTGCTTTTTGTGCAGCCTCAACACCGTGGGCGAGGGCGGTGGCTTGGGTTGCCAGTATCTTTTTAGCGTCATTCAACTCCTGGCCTTCGAGTTTTTCAAGCCGGACAATTTCGTCTTCACCCACTTCTGTGAACAGCCGCAAAAACCGGCCCACATCGCCATCCTCGGTATTGCGCCAGAACTGCCAGTAGTCGTAGACACTCAACATATCCTCGTTAAGCCACACGGCCCCCTGGGCGGTTTTACCCATTTTTGCCCCTGATGATGTGGTCAGCAAAGCTGTGGTTAGGCCAAACAAAGCGGTCGAATCAACCCGGCGGCCCAACTCGATACCGTTGATAATATTGCCCCACTGGTCCGAGCCCCCCATTTGCAGGGTGCAATTATGGGTGCGGTTAAGCTCGAGGAAATCGTAAGCCTGGAGGATCATGTAATTGAACTCCAGAAACGACAGCGGCTGTTCACGATCAAGGCGCAATCTTACAGAATCAAACGATAACATGCGGTTGATGGAGAAATGACGGCCATAATCACGCAGGAAATCAATGTAGTTGATGTCTTTGAGCCAGGTGTCATTATTGACCATAATGGCACCGTTACCAGCCTCGCCAAAATCTAAAAACCGGGCAAAAACACGTTTGATATTGTCCATGTTGCGGGCAATCTGCGCATCGTCCAAAAGCTTGCGGCTATCGTCTTTACCGGAAGGGTCGCCGACCTTGGTCGTGCCTCCACCCATCAGCACGATCGGCTTGTGACCGCTTTGCTGCAATTTGCGCAACATCATGATCGAGATCAGATTGCCCACATGAAGGCTGGGCGCGGTGCAGTCATAACCGATATAGCCGGTAATCATGGCATCATTTGCGCCCCCATCCAGCGCTTGTGCATCGCTGCATTGGTGGATGTAGCCGCGCGCGTCCAGCACGCGCATGAACTCAGATTTATAGGTGGGCATATTTAGGCTATCCGGTTGTTTGAAGAGTGATGTATCATAGCGTTGGTTTTTTGGCACGGGGGAAAAATATTGGCAAGATCAATGATGGCTTTGGGCTTCATGAGCGGTACGTCCATGGATGGAATAGATGCCGCCCTGATCAAGACCAATGGTGAGACGATCGAACATTTTGGCCCCACCTGTTCCAGTGTCTTTAAACCGGCACAGCGCCGTTTGTTGATGGCGGCTGTAGAGGTTGCCCGTACAATGAAAAACCGTCACGCCCGCCCCGCTGTACTGGCTGAGGCTGAAGACTTCATTACAACAGCCCACAGCGAAGTAGCCCTTGAATTGATGTCGCGCGAAAGCCTTACCCCCGATGATATTGATATAATTGGTTTTCATGGCCAGACCGTTTTCCATAAGCCTGAAGCTAGTTTGACTATCCAAATTGGCGACGGGGCTAAGCTGGCAGATCTCACCAATATTGATGTTGTCTGTGATTTCAGAGCAGCCGACATGGCAGCAGGCGGGCAGGGGGCTCCATTGGCCCCCGTATTTCACCGTGCGATGCTGCAATATTCGGGATTTAAGGGCGCGAGTGTTTGCGTCAACATTGGTGGTATATCGAATATAACCTGGATATCTCCAAATGGAGAGTTGATAGCTTTCGATACCGGCCCCGGCAATGTCCTGCTGGATACATGGTCTCAGCGCCACCTCAACCAACCCTTCGACCGCGATGGCATGCTGTCGTCTTCGGGTAACGTCAATGAGGACATTCTCGAGGGGTTGCTGGACAACCCCTATTTCAGAAAACCGCCACCAAAGTCCCTCGACAAAACTGATTTTAACCTGGAGAATCTTGACCGGTTGAGCGCCGGCGACGGGGCGGCAACCCTGGCGGCATTTACCGCACAGACAATTGCCAATTCACTCATCCACATGCCTAAAACACCAAAAAAATGGATTGTCAGCGGCGGTGGCCGCCTCAACTGCGCCATCATGCGCGAATTGCGCCTGCGTATCGGCCCCACAGTCACAAGCGCGGAAGATGCAGGTTTTAACGGCAATGATATCGAAGCCCAGGCCTTCGGCTTCCTGGCGGTCCGGAGTTTGCGCGGATTGCCCCTGTCGTTCCCCCGAACCACGGGTGTACCTGTACCAACCAGCGGCGGGGTTCTACACCGGGTGTCAAAACCCCTTCCAGCCTAGGGCTATCAAGTGCCTCCCCCGGACGAGGCGCAGCCGAGGACCCCGGTGCATCTGCACCGCGCATGCGCAGGCCCGCGCGAAGCGCGATATGGCCGTGAGCCAGTTATGCCGCCTTTTCCGGCAGGGGTTATAACCCCCATGGTATCTGCGTGAACCTGTC
>JAJRTY010000125.1 GCA_024278055.1 Alphaproteobacteria bacterium
CGCTCCAACCGGTTGATTTTCTTTTTGAGAAAACGAACTTCCTTGGCGGACTTTTTCGCCTCAAGTTTAGCCATATCGCGGCTTGCGCTCGATTCAACCACGGCCTTGCCATAGCTGCTTGCGCCAGATGATACGCATCCGGTCAGTCCAAGGGTCGCAATCAGCAACACCACATAAAAAAGTCTGTTCAAAGTCATGCTCTCACCCATATTTGGCATTCAGCCGATGAAATAATTATCGGCCCGGTTCTGTCTGTTGAGTCACAATGATTTTACTCGAATCATTTCCCCATCCAATGAATCGCTTGCAACGCTAAATAAATTATTAACTATAATTAATGTTGCAGGCCAAATATTATCTTCACACACAGCCCCGGATTTCCAGTTTTTCGGTTTGTGCGTCATATTTGCACCACATCAGATGATTCGTGCAGGCAAAGGCACCCAAATGCCGATTATTGACCCATTTGCGGCCAACCCCCTTGTTGATGGACGCCAGTCGCCAAACGCGCTGATGGTCCGCCAGGGGGTTGCACGCCAGATGCAGAAACGCGGTTTTGCCTGTCTGGCCGAACTGACGCTTGTTTCCGGGCGTCGCTGCGATTTGATCTGTCTGTCGCCAAAGGCGGAATTTATAATTGTCGAAGTTAAATCTTCAATTGAGGATTTTCGCGTCGACAACAAATGGCCGGAATATCTCGGATATTGCGATGCCTTCTATTTTGCCACACATTCGGACGTGCCAACGGATATCTTTCCCGAAGAAATCGGCCTGATTGTTGCCGATGGTTATGGCGCGGAATTTCTGCGGGATGCACAAAAACAGCCGATGAATGCGGCAACCAGAAAATCTCTGCTATTGCGTTATGCGCGCGCCGCAACCGGCAGGCTCAACCTTGTGAGCAAATATGCCGAAAAAGCCGGACTTGAAGTGGATTTCACCCACAGCGATGAAAACTGACGCGTGATTGTCGATCAACAAGATGGCAAAACAGCATTCAGCGCGGTGCGCGTTTGGCAAGAATCCGCTGCAGGGTGCGGCGATGCATATTCAACCGGCGCGCGGTTTCGGAAACATTGCGGTCGCACAATTCATAGACCCGCTGAATATGTTCCCAGCGCACCCGGTCTGCCGACATCGGGTTTTCCGGCGGCGGAGCCTTGTCGTCGGGATCACGCGTTAGTGCGGAATAAACATCGTCGGCATCAGCCGGCTTTGCCAGATAGTCAATCGCCCCGAGTTTCACTGCGGTAACCGCTGTTGCGATGTTTCCGTAGCCGGTAAGAACGACAATCCGGGCCTCCGGTTTAACTGCCTTGATTGCCTCCACAACGCTGAGACCATTTCCATCGTTCAACCGCATGTCAATGACGGCGAAATCTGGCGCAATGTTCCTCACTGCGGCCATTCCTTCGGCAACCGATTCCGCCGTGGTCACATCAAAGCCGCGGCTCTCCATTGCTCTGCCAAGCCTTTGAAGAAAGGGCCGGTCATCGTCGACCAGCAGCAATTTATTGTTCTCATTATCGCCCAATTGTGCAGAATCCTGGTCACTAGACATCGACAGCGTTACTCCTGTGTCCGCTGAATAAAAGATTTAGTCGCCTAATATACATACATATTCAAAAAATCAAAAGTGTTGTTCAAATCCGCCCTATATTTGCATCAGTTTTGGTTCCTGCCGGGGCAAGGGAGTATTGGTCAAATTTCTCCCGGCTCCAGACAATTTCCACCCGCGCGCCGATATTTTTTTTCTGCTGGTTGCTAAACAACAGCGCCGCACCACTGCGTTCTAGCAGAGTCTTGGCAATAAACAATCCAAGGCCGAGACCACCGGCATTTGGATCATCTATCGGTGGTCTGGAGGTTAAAAAAGGTTCGCCAATGCGTCCCAGAACTTCGTGAGAATATCCCGGTCCATCATCGCATATGACGATTGACACTGAATTATCATCCCAGTTTGCATCGACAACGACCCGCCCGTGGGCAAAATCCACGGCATTCTCGACCAGATTGCCAAGGCCATAGAGCACTCCGGGATTTCTGTGGGCAATCGGCTGGGTTTGCCTGGCACCAAGGATGTTGATGTCAATTTCGACGCCAAAGTCGCGATGCGGAGCGACTATTTCTTCAATCAGCGATGTCAGCGGCAGTTTGCCAAGGTGATCTTCGCCCTCTTCTGAAAGGGAGGTCAGTTTTTGCAATATCTCACGGCAGCGCTGGGCCTGCGAACGCAACAGTTTGGCATCCTCACTCAGCGGATTGTCTTCGCCCAGTTCGCGCTGCATTTCTTTCGAGACAAGTGCAATAGTGGCCAGCGGAGTTCCCAGTTCATGCGCTGCAGCAGCAGCCAGCCCGTCAAGTGCGGAAAGGTGCTGCTCGCGCTGCAACACCAGTTCAGTTGCAGTGAGCGCATCTGCCAGACGGCGGGCCTCTTCGGCAACCCGAAACGTGTAGATTGCGGTAAATGCCAGACTGGAGACAATCGCCACCCAGGTGCCGGCGACATACAGGAATGGTGTCACCGGTCGGATGCCCGGCGTCCACGGCAGTGGTTCATGAAAAAACATCAATATTGAAGCAATAATCACCACCAGAAGTCCAAGCAGCAGACTGCGCCACAGGGAATGGGAGGTGGCAGAGATGACCACCGGCACCACCAGCAGGATTGAGAACGGATTTTGCAATCCTCCCGTCAGGTACAACAGAACACCCAGTTGAATGATGTCATAGCTGAAAAGCGCCAAAGCCGCATCGTCGGTTGGACGGTAGCCGGTTGGAAAGCGCAGGGTGAGAAATACATTGAGCCAGACTGACGAGGCGATCAGCGCGCCGCACAACATGCTCGGAAATTCAAATTCCAGTCCGAACTTGACAAAAATTACGGCCAGAGACTGGCCTGCGATTGCCAGCCAGCGCAGCTTGATCGATGTTTGCAGCAACAACAGCTGGCGGTTATTTCGCCGCTCAAACTGGATTTCCTGCACCATGTTGTAATTTCCAAGTCTGCGAAGTCTCCGCAATGCGAAGTGATCTGAGTTTGTGCAGCCTCGACTGATTGTGCTGCTTATCCCTTGATCATCTCTTCAGGGTAGACGCCCCAAATCTGCGGTTTTGGCAAATAGCCGACAAATTTATCTTTGACTATCTTACACCATGCCTTGTCGCAACTTTCAATTTTAACCACCACGCCGGGCTGAAGTTTCGCTACCACCTTTGAATTAAGGGAGCGTTCGCTGTAGGCCTTGGCAAAATTGTCCGGATTTCCATTGTTTGTTTCAATGTCCCACGGTGCAACGATGGCGGTTCTCCTGCCTGAAAGCAGCGATTGAAAAACCCAGCCTTCGGTGCCTTCTGAATCCCTGATCTGGCGCCACTGGTCAAATTCCTGAATGATCTCCACCGGCAGGCCGGAATTGACATAGCGCCACTGAACCGAATATTTGCGCCCCGGCCCGACCCGCAAATTAACCTTTTTGGATTTCAGGCTGACAAAACGCGGCACCTGCAATCCGGATGAAATTCCCCTGGACTGGCTGAAAGCCACC
>JAJRTY010000126.1 GCA_024278055.1 Alphaproteobacteria bacterium
GCGCGTGGCGGTTTGGTCCCTGTTACCGGCTATGGTTCTTGCCGGACTGCGGTCATTTTTAATGTCACTGGAATGTGCCCGGTTTATCCTGGCGGCGACAATTTCCGGCGCCCTGCTCAATGTAATACTCAATTACATGTTGATTTTTGGTAATTTTGGCGCACCGGAAATGGGAATAGCCGGAGTCGCCCTGGCCACGGTAGGGGCCAATGTATTTATTGCAGCAGCCATGGCTGCTTACATCATCCTTCGGCCAAACACCCGTAAGTTTAAAATATTTAACCGGATATGGCGCCCGGACTTGGAGTTATTATTGGAAATTCTGCGGCTGGGCTGGCCCATAAGTATTGGACTTCTGGCCGAGATGGGTCTGTTTATGGCGGCAACAATCATGATGGGCTGGCTTGGCACCATAACTTTGGCGGCCCATGGCATTGTCATGCAATTAGTGGCGGTGGCCTTCATGGTGCCTCTGGGCCTGGCCAATGCAGCAACTGTACGTGTCGGCGTGGCATTCGGTCGCTTCGACTGGCAGGGCCTGGGCCGCGCCGGTATTACCGCTTTCATCGCCGCTGGTTCGATGTCGCTGGTAATCGCGGTAATCTATATGGCTTTGCCGGAGTTTTTGATCACCCGGTTTTTGAAAATGGGCAATGCGAAATCTGTCGAAGTTCTCAACTCCGCCATGCCCTTGTTGTTTATCGCCGCAATTTTCCACATATTTGATGGTCTCCAAGCCGTTGGACTGGGTATTTTGCGCGGGATGAAAGACACCAGGGTTCCAATGTATATTGCTGTGTTCAGCTATTGGCTGATCGGTGTTCCAGCGGCATACATTCTGGCCTTTGTTTTTGCCATGGGCGGGATTGGTGTGTGGGTCGGAATAACCCTTGGATTAATCATCGCCGCCGCTGCATTGTTACACCGGTTTGTCCGGCGCGACCAATTATCCCGTCCCGCCAGATAAAGCCCTTCAACGCCTTTGAAGAAGAATACAAACAATTCCCGTCGGTAAACATCTACAAAATGTCGTCGTAAAACCTCAATGACTGCAATCGCCTCTATAGGCTTGCATGTCAGTAAGCAGGCTGAAAAGCTTTGCGGCTTTACTTACTCATAAAATTAAGATGTCGATACAAAGCGGCACAATATTTGTTGATTTGAGGAGGAAAGATAATGACAAATACCAATGATAATCTTGGTGCAGGAGCGCCTCACCCTGTCGATACCGACTTTGAAATAGGACAGGACAATATTACGCCTTTCGGTCTCGACGTACACAACCCGGTGTTTTTGGTATCGGGACTCTCAGTAATAGCCTTCGTATTGATAACGTTAATGTTTCAGGGTGCCTCAACCGAGTTTTTTGGCTGGCTGCGCCCGTTTCTGACATCAACCTTCGACTGGTTTTTTCTAAGTGCTGCTAACATCTTCGTGCTGTTCTGCATCATGTTGATGGTAACACCCATGGGTAAAATTCGCCTCGGTGGAGCCGATGCCACGCCCGATTACAGTTACATGGGCTGGTTTGCCATGTTGTTTGCAGCCGGCATGGGCATCGGGCTGATGTTCTTCGGTGTGTCTGAGCCAATTTCACATTTAACATCATCCATGGGCGGCACAGTGGTTGAAAACGGTGTCCGTACCGACTGGGCTCCTCTGGGAGCCGCTGCCGGTGATCCAGTTGCAGCACGTAATCTTGGTATGGCCGCAACCATCTTCCATTGGGCGCTTCACCCCTGGGCGATCTATGCGGTTGTGGCGCTATCGCTGGCATTTTTCACTTATAATCGCGGATTGCCACTAACCCTGCGTTCGGCATTCTATCCGTTGCTGGGCGAACGTGTATGGGGCTGGCCGGGTCATGTGATTGATACTCTGGCGGTGTTTGCCACATTGTTTGGTCTGGCAACATCACTGGGCTTTGGTACAGAACAGGCGCTGGCCCGGCTCAATTTTCTGTTTGGCTGGGGCACCGGTCCTGTTGCCAAAGTGCTGCTGATCACGGTGATCACCATGCTGGCGCTGGTTTCGGTGGTGCGCGGTCTCGACGGTGGCGTCAAGGTATTGTCTGAAATCAATATCGCTCTGGCCGGCCTGTTGTTATTGTTCGTCATAATTGTCGGACCCACGGCAGCAATTTTTGACACCATCGTTTCCGGCGGCCTGGCTTATGTGAAAGAAGTCATCCCCCTGTCGATGCCGTTTGGCCGTGAAGATGCCAACTTCTCGCAAGGCTGGACATCATTTTACTGGGCCTGGTGGATTTCATGGTCACCCTTTGTCGGCATGTTCATTGCCCGGGTATCGCGTGGGCGCACCGTGCGTGAATTTGTCTTCTGCGTCATCGTCATACCCACACTTGTCAGTGTGTTGTGGATGGGCGTATTCGGCGGCACGGCAATTGCTCAAATAGCAGCTGATGCAGCCGCACCGGTGAAGGCAGCCGCGCTCGAGCTGAAACTGTTTGAAATGCTCAAGCCCTTACCATTTGCAACCGTAACCTCAATGCTTGGTATCGTTCTGGTCCTGGTGTTTTTTGTTACATCATCAGATTCAGGCTCCCTGGTAATTGATACAATTACCGCCGGCGGCAAGACCGATGCACCGGTGGCACAACGGGTTTTCTGGTGTACTTTTGAAGGTATTGTGGCGGCAACACTTCTGCTGGTCGTAGGCTCACAGGCGCTCACCGCCCTGCAGGCCATGGCAGTTTCAACCGGCTTTCCATTCACCATTGTCCTGCTGGCCATGTGTGTCAGCCTGTATATGGGATTGCGTCAGGCTGTGAAAGAAAGCTAGGAATCCTGTCAATCCAGACAACCAAATCCCTGTACCTGAATTGGTGCAGGGGTTTTTGTATTGTTTAATTGTGCGGGTTAAGAAGAAGCTATAATAAAGTGAAATGGAAGAAAATGCCGAGCCTGACCCGACCGCGATTTCGCGACCACGCATGCTGGGCTGGTTGTTGCTGGTTTTGGTGGCCGCCGAACTTCTCAATCTTTACACCGGCCTCAAAGCGGCGAGTTTTGTCGCTGAGTTTCTGGTGTTGTCTTTATTTGTGCTGGCCTGGCGGGCCATGCGCCTGCGTGAGATTTACCTGCTTGTCATCTGTCTGATACTCTTTGGCCTGGCCTGGTTCAGCAGCAAACCGATTGTTGAAATCACCCTGGAAGGGCTTGATCGCTCAGCTTACCTCACCAGCTTTATTCTTTTGATGGCACTGTTGCGCGAGGGCGCACTGAACTCACCTTCGGTACTTGAATTTGGTACCTTCCTCACCCGACAACCGGCCAGGCGCCGCTTTGTCACCCTGTTTGCCGGCGGGCATTTTTTTGCTGTTCTTATTAACCTCGGCGCTTTGTCGCTGCTGGCCCCGATCATTCAGCGCGGTGTGCGCTCAAACCTGGCCGATGGCGAGGCCCTCGATGATATAACTGAAGTGCGAGAACGCCGTCAGTTATGCGCTACATTGCGCGGATTTTCCTGGTTTTTAGTCTGGGCACCAACCGCTGTAACCCAGGCCGTCATGCCAACGTTGATGAGCGGTATCGATGTCACCCGGTTGATGGTGACGGGCTTGGGCTTGGCGCTGCTAATGTTTGCCGTCAGCTGGAGTGAAGACATGTTGCGCTGGCGCGGGTTTACCCGGCGATTGCGCGCGGAAGGCCGTATGCCGCTGGCCACGGCAACACATTTGCCAATAAAGGCAGCCCGGCATCTGGGTCTGGTCTGCCTGACCTTGTTCGGGCTTTCCATTAGCCTGTCTGTATTGGCAAATGTCACCATCATCACCGGTGTCATGCTCACAGCACCCATTGTTGTCTGTGGCTGGATTTACCTGCAGCAAACGGCTGAAACACTGCTTGAGCGCCGTATGGCAGTGGCAAAAAGACTTGATCACATCACCTTTACCTCCATGCCCAGCTATGTTCGTGAAGCCATGTTTATCGCCTGTGCCGGTTTCATCGGCACACTTGCCGCCAGATTGATACCGGCGCAGGATCTTGCCACTATGATAGGGCTGGCCAGCCTTGATGGCTGGATTGTACTATGGGGCCTGACCATAACTGTCTGGGTGTTCGGGCAGGTGGGCTTCAGCCCCATTACCATGGCGGTGTTGCTGGGCTCGCTGGTTGCTGAAATGCCCAACCTGCCGGTTGACATGACCCACGCCGCCCTTGCCATTGCCGCCGGCACCGCCATATGTACAACCGGGGCACCATTTGCTTCGGGTGCCCTGATGCTGGCGCGTGCAACCGGTTATTCAGCCGTTACCTTGACCTGGCGCTGGAACGGTATCTATACGTTTGCCTCAATGGTGGTGCTGGCTTTTTATTATGCGATATTGACGAATATTTAAAACATTTCCCAACCAAATTTATCCGCCTTCAATGCGCGGCAGGATGCATATTTCGTTTTCGTCGTTGATTTCCTGAAACCAGGCGTCATTGTAAATCATGCCGTCAATGGATATGGAAACACCTTTGGCCAGGACATGCTTCAGGCCCGGGTGATCCCGGGCCAGGCGATCAAGCAGTTGTTTGATGTTACGGGCTTTTATTTCAAGCTCAGGTTTTCCCTCAGCCAGGACTGCTAAAGATCCCCATAACATAACCTTGACCATCTCAAGCTAGCCGCCTTTTGCATCATCCATGGCCTTGAGCACGCGCGGTGGCGACATCGGCAGTTCTGTCATGCGCACACCGGCTGCCTGCGACACCGCATTGGCAATCGCTGCCATGGGCGGCACGATTGAAGTTTCTCCCACTCCGCGCACACCATAAGGGTGACCGGGGTTGGGCACTTCGACAATAACTGTGTCAATCATCGGCAAGTCCGATGCTACCGGCATGCGGTAATCGAGAAAACCGGCGTTTTGCAGCCTGCCGTCTTCGCCATAGATATATTCTTCGTTCAATGCCCAGCCGATGCCTTGTACAGCCCCGCCCTGATATTGGCCCTCAACGTAAGCAGGATGCACAGCCTTGCCCGCGTCCTGCACCACCGTATAGCGCAGAATTTTAACGTAACCGGTGTCGCGATCAACCTCCACATCAACCATATGGGTGCCAAAACTCACCCCGGCACCGCTGGCATTGACTTCATGGTGGCCCGCAATAGGCCCGCCGGTGCTGTCGGCCTGAGCAGCAATTTCTGCCAGCGACAAAGGTTCAAACTCACCGGCATTGGCCCCGGCAGGTTGGGCGCAGCCGTCTTTCCACTCAACCGCTTCTTCGGGGATGTCCCAGATGCGGGCGGCGCGTGCGCACATTTTAGTTTTGGCATCTTTAGCGGCATTGATAAGGGCAAGACCGCTGGAAAACGTCGTGCGACTGCCATCGGTGACATCATTATAACCCAGCGAACTGGTATCTGCGATGATGCAGCGGACATTGTCATAGTCAATACCCAGCTCTTCCGCCACCATTAACCCCATGGAGGCACGTGAGCCGCCAATATCCGGTGTGCCAACGGTGACATTGACCGTACCGTCTTCCTGAACATTGAGGGATACCGCTGTTTGTCCGCCAAAGTTAAACCAGAAACCACTGGCAATGCCACGGCCCTGATTGGGGCCAAGCGGTGCAGAATAATGTTCGTGTCTTTGAGCTGCCTTGATGGTCTCGGTCAGGCCAACACTGTTATAGGTGGGGCCGTAAGAAGAACGCGTACCTTCAGTGGCGGCATTTTTGAGGCGGAACTCCAGTTGGTCCAGCCCCAGCCTGTCGGCCATTTCTGCCATAACGCTTTCCACCGCAAACGCTGCCATTGGCGCGCCCGGTGCGCGGTACGCTACATTCTTGGGCCGGTTGGCGGCAACGTCATAGCCCACGGTTTTAACATGCTCGAGATCATAACAGGCAAAAGCACTCATGGCACCAAACTGCACCGGACTGTCAGCATAAGCTCCGCCCTGATAATTAAACTCACCTTCGCAAGCCGTAAGTCTGCCATCGTTTGTGGCCCCGATTTTAATCCGCATGCTGGTGCTCGACGTCGGCCCCGACGCCTTGAACACTTCTTCGCGGCTCATCACAATCTTGACCGGCCTGCCGGCAAGTTTTGACAACATCAAAGCCACCGGATCAATAAACACGGTTGTCTTGCCACCAAAACCACCACCGATTTCAGAAGCGGTAACCCGCAGTTTTGAAATCTCCATGCCCATCAGATCCGCACACACATTGCGCACCATGAAGTGGCCTTGCGTGCAACACCACAACTCACCTTGACCATCCTGGGTCATATTGGCAAGACAGGCGTGGGGTTCGATATAACCCTGGTGGGTGGCGGCAGTTTTGAAACTGCGCTCGATGATAACATCGGCCTGGGCAAAACCTGTCTCTATGTCGCCATGGCCGAACTCGTAGTAGTTGGCAATGTTGGAGGGTTTTGTCGGCGCTGGTGTCATGTTTGCCGTAAACATATCTTCATGCAGAAGCGGTGCATCGGCTGCCATGGCCTCATCAACATCGGTGACGTGAGGCAATACTTCATAATCAACCTCAATCAGCTTCAAGGCTTTACGGGCAATGCCGGCACTTGTGGCTGCAACAGCTGCCACCGCATGACCTTCATAAAGTGCTTTATCCCGCGCCATCACATTGGCAAGTGTCGCATGATTGCCCGGTGAGACTTTGGTGATGTCAAAACTGTCCCCGGTAACCACGGCCTTGACACCGGGCAGGGCGGCTGCTTTGGAGGTATCAATTGAGCGAATGCGGGCATGGGCATGTGGAGAGCGCAAAAAACGGCCCACCAGCAGGCCCGGAGCACTAAGATCGGCACCAAATTTTGCCCGCCCGGTAACTTTTTCAACCCCGTCCGGTCGCAACGGACGGCTGCCGACAGACTTGAAATCGTGGATCTGTTTTCCCATTATGCCTGCCCTCTCATCTCGGCGGCTGTGTCCATTACTGCGCGAATGATTTTATCATACCCGGTGCAGCGGCACAGGTTGCCCGCCAGCCAGTAGCGCACTTCAGTTTCCGTCGGGTCAGGATTTTCATCCAGCAATGCTTTTGCCGCCACCAGAAAACCCGGCGTGCAGATGCCGCATTGCAAGGCGGCGTGTTCAAGAAACTTCTGTTGCAACGGATGCAGTTGATCACCGTCAGCCATGCCTTCAATGGTCTCAATCTCACGGTCCTGCGCCTCAACACCGAGCACCAGACAGGCACACACCAGGCGTTTGTCGAGCATTACCGAACACGCTCCGCAATCGCCCGAGCCGCAGCCTTCCTTGGAGCCGGTGAGAGATAATGTATCACGCAACACATCCAGCAGGGTCTCATCGCTCTCGCAGAGAAATTCAACCTTGTCACCATTGATGGTGGTGGAAACATGGGTCTGGGTCATTATGATCAATCCGCTTGTGAACGTTGCAAGGCGATGATGGCGGCGCGCCGGGCCAGAACGCCGGCAACTTTGATGCGAAAATCTTTAGTGCCGCGCTTGTCATCAATCGGTGTGGCAGCAGATGATGCAGCCTGCGCCAGTGCCTCAAGTGCCGCTTCATCAACTGACGTGCCAATCAACGCAGCACCAGCCTCTTCAACCAGCATAACCCGCGGGCCCACCGCCCCTAAAGCCACACGCGCCCCGCTGCAGACGCCCTTGTCATCCATTTCAAGATTGACCCCGGCACCAACAACGGCAATGTCCATTTCGGTGCGCGGAATAAAGCGCAAATATGCATCACCCGATTGCGCAGCGCGTGCTGGCAAAAACACCGATTCAACCAGTTCAGCCCGGCCCAGCGACGTTTGCCCCGGCCCGGTTGCAATCTCTTCAACGGCAATATCGCGAGACCCGGCAGGTCCGGCAATCCGCGCTGTTGCGCCTGCCGCCACCATGGCCGGGACACTGTCAGCGGCAGGCGAGGCATTACACAGATTTCCCACCATGGTGGCGCGGCCCTGCACTTGCGTTGAGCCGATAAGCTCAACCGCCTCAACCACCCCGGGCCAAAGTTTGCGCACGCCTTCATGATCGCCAAGCTCAGCGCCGCACACAGCCGCACCAATGCGATAACCGCCATCTTCTTCAGCAATCGTCTGCATCGTCGCAATGCGCTTGATATCGACAATAAGATCAGGCTCGATGTGGCCTGAACGCAATTGCACCAGAACATCCGTGCCACCGGCCAGAATACGGCTAACACCAGCCTCGTTTTCCAGCAGTTCAATTGCCGCACTAAGGGTTGTGGGAGCTTCAAATCTCATAAGCAGGTTCCAGTAATGTGTGGATGGTTTCAGAGCCCCTAAAGTCTAGCACCAACCGGCGTGAAAATGGAATGACTATTTGAAAGACATTTCAGGAATTTACCGCCGCCGGCAATCCCCCCAAAGCAGGACTGTTTGAAACCGGCGGGTGGCGGTGGGGGGAAGGTGTTTTATTATGTAATTTCGAGCAGATTAGACACCGGGCATGACAAACAATTTCCAACGCCTTATATTCTCTAAATAGGCGATCTCTGGTAGACCCGCACGACTTCAATAGGAAAACAACCGCATGGCAGCACAGACGAGTGAAAATTTTCCACCCGAAGAATGGGCCATGCGGGTTGATCTGGCGGCGGCCTTTCGTCTGGTGGAGCTTTATGGCTGGAGTGATATGCTGGCAACGCATCTATCAGCGCGGGTACCCGGTGGGGATGACCACTTTTTGATCAATCCGTTTGGGCTGATGTTTGAGGAAATTACAGCATCTTCTCTGGTCAAGGTCGATGCCCGGGGCAATATTCTGTCGGCAACCGATTATACTATCAATCCGGCCGGCTTCACCATCCATTCAGCTGTGCATATGAACAGGCCCGAAATCGCTTGCGTTATCCACACGCACACGGCTGCCGGTGTCGGGGTCGCCACCCAGAAAGACGGACTTTTACCCCTGACCCAGCATGCGCTGGCAGTGATAGCCGCGACCGGGTATCATGATTATGAAGGCATTGCCACCGACCTTGATGAACGTGATCGCATCGCTGCCGATTTAGGCGACAACAAGGTGTTGATCCTGCGCAATCACGGGCTGATGAGTGTCGGCGCAACTGTCGGCGAGGCCTTTATGTGGATGTATCGCGCCGAGCGTGCGTGTCGCATGCAACTGGCGGTGCAACAAAGCGGGGCAAAATTGATGCCCATTCCCGAACATGTGCAGCAGACAACCATTGAGCGCAACCGCTTTCAAAATTCCGCCCAAGGCTATCGCCCGATCGGCAAAGTGGAATGGCCGGCTTTGTTGCGCAAGCTGGACCGCGTTGATAAATCTTATCGCAACTGACCGGGAGGGCTGCTATGGGCCAGACACTGGCTGAAAAAATCATCGCGCGGGCGGCCGGTCGTGAACATGTCAGCCCTGGCGAGATTGTTACCTGTTCGGTTGATCTGGCAATGATGCATGATTCAGGCGGGCCGCGCCGCATCAAACCGATCCTCGAGAAGCTGGGTGTCGAGGTGTGGGATGCAGACAGGATTGTTGTGGTCAGTGATCATTTTGTCCCCGCAGTGGATGTGCAAAGTGCGGAGATACTCAATTTAACCCGTAAATGGGTGGCCGCCCAGGGCATTAAAAACTTCTATGACATGCAGGGCATCTGCCATGTGGTGCTGCCCGAGCGCGGTCACCTTGCGCCTGGTATGTTTGTGGTTGGTGGCGACAGTCATTCACCCACCGGCGGGGCCTTTGGCTGTTTCATGTTCGGCGTTGGTGCCACTGACATGGCTGGTATTGTGGCGACCGGCGAAACCTGGATAAAGGTGCCTGAAACCATATCGATTGACTGGTCGGGCAAGATGCCGCACGGCACCTGTGCCAAAGACATCATGTTGAAATTATGTGCAAGTCTGGGCATGGACGGTGGCGATTATCAGGTCATTCAATATTGCGGCGAGGTAATATCGTCTTTTGGCATGGCCGAGCGCATGACCTTGTGCAATATGGCAGCCGAACTGGGGGCGCAGACCGGGTTGATTGAAGCCGATGACACGACGCTGGAATTTATTGAAAATGTGACCGGTGCCAGACCTGATGGGCAAAGCTGGCATGGGGATGCAGATGCATCCTACCGCAAGGTTCTGAAGTTTGATGCGGATGAATTATCCCCGCAGGTTGCCGCCCCGCACAGTCCCGCCAATGCTGCTGGTGTTGACCAGCATGCGGGTGCAAAAATAACCCAGGCCTATATTGGTGCCTGCACCGGGGCCAAGCTCAATGACCTGCAGATGGCAGCCGAAATTCTCCAAGGCCGCCAGATTGCGCCCAATATCCGGCTGCTGATAGCCCCCGCCTCGGTGCGTCAACTGGCGCAAGCTACTGAGGAGGGAACACTTGGCATACTGCTGGCGGCCGGGGCGACACTTCTGCCCAGCGGCTGCGGAGCTTGCGCCGGGTATGGTGCGGGAGTTCTTGGTGAAGGTGATGTGTGTATCGCGTCCACAGCCCGCAATTTTCAAGGCCGCATGGGCTCAAAATCCGCACATGTTTATCTGGCTTCCCCCTATACGGTGGCGGCCAGCGCCATTGCCGGGGAAATTTGCGATCCGCGCCAGTTTCTTGATGGCGGTGCGCCATGAAACACGAGACAGGCCGCGCCTGGGTCTTTGGCGATAATGTCGATACCGACCAACTGGCCCCGGGCATATATATCAAACGTCCAATTGCAGAACTTGCCCGCCATTGCCTCGAAGGCCTGGCACCGGATTTTGCCGCTTCAGTTTCACCTGGCGACATTGTGGTGGCGGGCAGGAATTTTGGTGCCGGTTCATCGCGTGAACAGGCGGCTGAAGCCCTGCGCCATCTTGGTGTTAAGGCAATTATTGCGCAATCTTTTGGTGGCATATTCTACCGTAACGCCATCAACTTCGGTCTGATGCCACTCGTTTGCACCGATGCCTCACAGATTGGCAATGGCGACAGATTACGCATTGATGCGCCTTCAGGCGAGATTTTTAATCTGACCACAAAACGCAACTGTCAGGCACAGGCAATGCCCGAACATTTGTTGCGGATTATTAATGCCGGTGGTCTGCTGCCTTACCTTGAAACCCGGTTGGGGAGCGATGTAAAAAATGATTGATCGTGGTCTCCAGTGGGGAATTCCGGCAGTTTTCATGCGCGGTGGTACCAGCAAGGCACTCATGTTCAAGCGATCAGACTTGCCCGCAGACGAAGAAAAATTACACCGGTTTTTCCTTGCCGCCATGGGCTCACCCGATGTCTATGGCCGCCAGCTGGACGGCATGGGCGGCGGTCTGTCATCCTTGTCGAAAATCTGTATCGTTGGCCCGGCTTCACGCGAAGATGCCGATGTTGATTATACTTTTGTGCAAATCGGCATCAGGGATGACATCGTTGATTACGACGGTGCATGTGGCAATATGACCTCGGCCATCGGCCCTTTCGCTGTTGATGAAGGGCTGGTGGATGTGGTTGAAGATGGCAAGGTGACAATCCGTATTCATGCCACCAACATGGGTAAAATCATACATTCCAGCTTTGCCGTGCGCAATGGCATGGCCCTTGTGTCCGGTGATCGTGAAACCATTGGTGTGACACCAAAAGGTGCCGGTATCAGGCTTGATTTCATTGATCCCGGAAATTCACGCGGGCTCGGCCTTTTGCCCGACGCTAAAGGCACAACGGTTCTTGAATTGCCGGATGATGAAACAATCGAGGCATCCCTTGTCGACAGTGCCAATCCGTGCGTGTTCGTGCGGGCTGATGACTTTGGCCTCACCGGGTGCGAAAGCCCTGAAGCGATTGATGCCGATACAGCAATGGTGCAGCGCCTCGAAGACGTGCGCCGGGCAGCGTCGGTTAAAATGGGAATAGCGGCAAGTCCTGAACAGGCGGGAAAAATTCAATCAGTGCCTAAAATTGCGATAATTGCCAAACCGGGCATTTACCAGACCCTGTCGGGTGAAACCGTTGTCGCCACCTCTTACGATATAGCCGTTCGCATGATGTCCATGGGCCAGGCGCACCGGGCCATACCTGTGACCGGGGCCTTGTGTGTGGCAACGGCTGCGCGGCTGGCCAACACAACGGTAGCCGGGGTAATCTCTGCCCGCGACCACACTGGTATCTTGATCGGCACGCCCTCGGGCATTCTTGAGGTCAATGCAATTGTAGACTGCACGCAAGCAGAAAATCCACAAACCAGACAGGCTTCAATCTGGCGGACAACACGCCGTTTGATGGAAGGCCTGGTGCTGGTGCCCAAACAAACACTGGAGAAATAACTCATGAGCAAATGGCTGACACCAGATGAAGAAGCACCGCGATTGCCCGGACATATTATCGGCGATCATTGGAAAAAACCCGGTATACTGCGCCTGCCCGGTGCGCATAATGCGCTTGCCGGATTATTGGCCAAAGATGCCGGATTTGACGCTTTGTATGTTTCCGGCGGTGCTTTGACCGCGTCACAGGGGTTGCCGGATCTTGGCATCATGACGCTTGAGGAACTGTGCAACAATGTGCGATCCATTGCCCGCGCCACCGGACTGCCGCTGGTGGTTGACGGTGACACCGGTTATGGCGAAGCCATCAATACCATGCGCATGGTGCGCGAACTCGAAGCCGCCGGGGCTGCTGCGGTTCATATTGAAGATCAGGTGCTGCCGAAGAAATGCGGGCATCTCAACGACAAGACACTCATCAGCCCGGAGCAGATGGCGGCAAAAGTTGCCGCCGCACGCCGGGCCCGGTCGCATTTGCGGATTATCGCCAGAACCGATGCCGCCGGTGTCGAAGGGCTTGGGAGCGCCATTGATCGCACACACGCTTACTTAAAGGCGGGTGCGGATGCAATTTTTCCCGACGCCCTGACATCAGTTGAGGATTTGCGGGAGTTTGCCGAAGCTATAGATGCTCCCCTGCTGGCCAATATGACAGAGTTTGGCCGCACGCCTTATCTCAGCGCGGAAGAATTTGAAGCACTTGGCTACAGCATGGTGATCTGGCCGGTTTCGGCCTTGAGAACCGCCGCCAAAGCCATGGCTGAAATGTATCAGCAACTGGCCGACCAGGGCTCAGTGGAGCCGGTTCTCGACAGAATGATGACCCGCGCGCAGATGTATGAACTCATAGATTATCACGGTTATGAGGAGCTGGATGTATCAATTACCAAAAGTGTGGCTCCATAAGGACAGGTTTTCACCTCTGGTTCGAAGATCATGTTTCCAAAAATAATCGGAAAAAAAATCCCGGCGGCGCAACAATTGAAAACATTAAGAGCCAAGGAAAAGCCAAACTGCCAAAAATACGCCTGAATCTTGACACAATTCATAAAACAGCAAGCCGGAAAGGTGTTTAGACTGGACCTGAAGCTTAACAGTCGTTACCTTCTGCCCGATCGTACGGGATGGGAGAGAACCAAAGTCCGTACTATTTGGTTTAAGCTAATTGAGTTTAAAGGGAGAGTTTTACATGGATCGTCGTTCATTTATTAAAAATGCAGGCCTTGCCGCTGGTGCAACTGCTGCAGCCACAACGCTTGCTGCGCCTGCGATTGCGCAAAAGCGCATAGATATGGTGATTGTTGCCACCTGGCCTCGGGATTTCCCCGGTCTGGGTACCGGTGCTCAGCGTGTTGCCGCGCGTATTGAGGAACTTACCGAAGGCCGCATCAAAGTGCAGTATTTTTCTGCTGGCGAGCGCGTTGGTGCGTTTGATTCCTTTGATGAGGTCGCCTCCGGCAACGCTCAGGCCTATCATGCTGCGGATTACTACTGGAAAGGCAAACATCCCGGCTGGGCCTATTTCACATCCGTACCCTTCGGATTGACCTACAACGAGCATAATTCCTGGATTTACCACATGGGTGGCCAGAAATTGTGGGATGAGATTGCCGGCGGCTTTGGCCTCAAATGTCTTGCAGCAGGCGCCACCGGTGTTCAGATGGGCGGCTGGTTCAATAAGGAAATGGAATCCGCTGATGATTTCAAAGGCCTGAAAATGCGTATTCCCGGCCTTGGCGGTGACGTTTTGGCCAAGCTTGGCGCATCGCCCGTATCCCTCCCCGGTGGTCAGATTTATGAAAACCTGGTTTCCGGTGCGCTTGATGCAACCGAATGGGTTGGCCCCTGGAATGACTACTTCATGAAATTTTATGAAGCTGCCAAATACTACTACTACCCCGGTATGCATGAACCTGCAGCGGTTCTGTCTTTGGGCATGAACGCAAAATGGTGGGCTGATCTGTCCAAGATGGATCAGGAAATCATCACTGCCGTTGCCGGTGAGCAGCATAATCTTAACATGGCCGAATACAATGCCAATAACGGCCAGTTCCTGACCAAGCTGATCAAGGAGCAGGGTGTCAAGGTTCGTGAATTCAATGATGATATTTATGATGCCTTTGGTGTGGCGGCTGAAGAAGTCTTTAAAGACGTTCGCGCCCACAGTGATCTTGCCAATAGAATCCATGAAAGCATGGCTAAGGCCCGTGCTGATGTGGGTGGCTGGATGAACCTTTCCGATGGTCCTTATCTGGCCCAGCGCAACCGCGTGCTGGGAATTTAAGCACCTAATAATTACCTGAACTGGAACGGGGCAGTTATATTGCCCCGTTCCTGCTGGGAATTTCCTCAAATGTCTGCAACCACACATGACGGACCGATCGCCGATCTGATTGGCGATGCTGGCAAGTATACCAAAGCAACCTTGGGGTTGCGCATATACGCATGGGCCACCGTGGCCGTGATGTTTGGCTTTTTGCTCAATAATTATTTGACCTTCTGGCGCCAGTGGCCTGGGTTTATAACCCTCATACAGAATTTCGAACTGTTTGGTCTGGGGCCGCTAAAAACGCCGCTTGACAGCGGTGAATTAATGCTCGTCCTGTTGCAGGGCTTAATTTATATCGTGGGTTTTGTGGGGCCGGTGGTTTATGTTTTACGCAACAAATCCCGGACATTGCGGCAGGACAGCCTGTCACTGTCGGCACTGTCGACCTATATAATTCGTGCCGCTTTCTGGATTGTGCTGCTTGTTGGTATGGCCGATGCGGTGATATCATTCCTGCGCGTTGAAAGCTTCCTTCCCTTCTTAGTCAGCGACGAATTTGCTCAGGGACTTGCCCAGTCCAAATTTCGCGCGCCCTACATTCATATACCATTGATTGCGCTGTCTTTGATCATAGCAGCCTTCACCCGCGGCCTGGGGTTCACCTGGCTTGCCCTTCTTGTGGTAGCTGCCGAGTTTACCATCGTTGTGACCCGGTTTATTTTTTCCTACGAGCAGGCATTTATGGGCGATCTCGTGCGCTTCTGGTATGCCGCCTTGTTCCTGTTTGCCAGCGCCTATACTTTAATGGAAGAAGGTCATGTGCGCGTTGATGTATTGTATGCCGGCTTTAGAGCAAAAACCAAAGGCAGGGTTAATGCGATCGGAGCGGTTTTGCTGGGGATGGGCCTGTGCTGGGTGATTTTGTTTATGGGCATGTGGGGCAAGGCCAATATCATCAACGCCCCTTTACTTATTTTTGAAGTTTCCCAATCCGGTTTTGGTATGTATGTCAAATACCTGATGGCAGGTTTTCTGGCTATTTTTGCAGTTTCGATGATGATTCAGTTTGCAAGCTCCTTGCTGGAGAGTGTGGCTGATGTGCGCGGTGATCCGGGCAAGCGCAAGCTGTCTGGTGAAATAATTCATTAACAAAGAAGTGACAAATTCCTCATGGAACTGTTTTTCCTGGCCCTTTTGGTCATTACCATGGCAACGGCTCTGGCATCGGGCTATCCGGTAGCCTTCGCCCTTCCCGGTTCCGCTATCATTACCATTACTCTGGCGGCCATTGCCGGTTATATATTTGCCGGCGATTCGAGTGCATATTTTGCTCAGGGAGACCCGATCCAGTGGCTCAGTGCCGGGGTTACCAATTTTCGCGGGATTTACTGGGAGGTTGAACGCGATACCCTGATCGCCATTCCTTTGTTCATCTTTATGGGCATTATGCTTCAGCGCTCAAAAATTGCTGAAGATCTCCTGATAACCATGGCCCAGTTGTTTGGTCCGATTCCCGGTGGTCTCGGTATTTCGGTTGTTTTTGTTGGCGCTTTGCTGGCTGCCACCACCGGAATTCTCGGCGCAACCGTTGTTGCCATGGGGTTGATTTCCTTACCCGCCATGCGACGGAATAATTATTCCAATGCACTTGCCACCGGCACCATTGCAGCGTCGGGCACCCTTGGCCAGATTATTCCACCCTCCATCGTTTTGATTATTCTTGCCGACCAGTTGTCGAGTGCCGTTGATCAGGCCGACACCGCCCGCAAGGCTTTATATAAAGTGACCACCGGTGAATTTTCGATGCCGTCCGAGTTCGGTGTCGCCTCCACCAGCGCCGGCGACATGTTTTTAGGCGCGTTCATACCCGGCCTGGTGCTTGTCGGGCTTTATATGCTGTTTATTCTGGTGATCGCGATAATTCGTCCAAAACTTGCTCCTGCCATACCCTTTGAAGGCAATTTTGACAAAGAATTTCTGATTAAGGTTATCGTCACCCTTGTACCGCCCCTGACCTTGATTTTTGTGGTCCTCGGCTCCATTCTCGCCGGCGTTGCCACGGTCAACCAGGCGGGTGCGATTGGTGCCGTTGGAGCCATGGTGATGGCCGGGTACCGGCTGAGGGAGGGGAAAAGGGGAGCTTTTTATCCCGCACTTGTGGCCGGTCTTTCAATTGTTATCATTGCCATCATTGTTGAAATCTATGCTCCTAACATCAAGAACATCTAGACTTCCGAAGATTTGACCGGCGTCGTGCTGGCAGCGATTGCGGTAGCCTTTTTGGTTGGGTCAATAATCTGGAGTGGGTGGCGGGTACACAGGATTGAAAACACCTTGGGTGGTGTGATGGTGGATACTGCCAAGACCACATCACTGGTCTTCATCATTCTGCTAGGCGCCGCCATGTTGACCGCAGCCTTCCGCGCGTTCGGCGGTGAGGAATTGGTGCGTGAATTTCTGACCGGCCTGTCGGGAGGGTTCTGGGCGCAGTTTGTCATCGTTATGGCGGTAATTTTTCTGCTGGGGTTCTTCCTCGATTTTATCGAAATTGCTGTGGTGGTGGTGCCGATTGTTGCCCCCATTCTTCTGCTTGACCCTGGTGCGAATGTAACTGCGGTTTGGCTCGGTGTGATGATTGGCCTGAATATTCAGACGTCATTTTTAACCCCGCCTTTTGGCTTTGCCCTGTTCTATCTGCGCGGCGTGGCATCTTCTGCGGTCCGAACCGTTGAGATGTACAAGGGCGTTATTCCGTTTATCGGCTTGCAGTTGGTGGCCCTGTTTATTGTCGCCGAGTTCCCCGCATTGGTGAACTATCTGCCAAATCGGGTTTCGCTCACTTCCGAAACCGCACCGCCACCGCTCAATCCGCGATTGCAGGTATGTATGCAAAAATACGTATTTACCGAGTTTGACGCCCGGGAAGACGATATTCGACAGGCAATTACCACTGCGCAAAAACTCGATTTCAGCTATTTGCCAAAGAAGCAGCAGACGGCAACTATTGAGAGTTTTGGCAATGCGCTGGCTGTATTTGACCGCCGTGTGGACATACAAAATGCGCAAAGTAAAATAACCGCTGCAAAGCCTGAATATGCACCGCTGCACCGTCAGGTCAGGGCCTTGCAGAAAAAGATCCGCAAAATTGACAAAGAGATAAAATTGACGGAGTCGGATATCAAACGCAAAGAAGCCAATGGCCTGAAAACGGATGATCTGGTGGAGTTTTTGACTGCTCTCCAGGCCAGCCGTAAGCAACTGGAAGCGTCCATCCCGGAAGATTGGGAAGAAAAACACAAGGTATTTACGACTTTGATGAAGAATGCGAAAACCGCACGCCGCAACTATCAGCGCACTACCGACGAGGCTTATGAAGCGATCCAGGGGTTGATAACCAATATTTCCGGGGTGGAAAAGCTGAAGGAAATGGGTCCCGATATTGAAAAACTCAGCACTGCAATTGCGGGGTTGCCGCCAAAAGAGGCGTCAAGAGTCGTGGGAGCTGTGTCGAAGCGGTTAAGCTCTGTTGGCGGAACCAGAGCCATCAAGAAAGAACTTGGCCGGGCCCGTAAGGCGATGCGGGGAAAAAAGGCAAGCCCGGAAAAGGTGGAAGCTTCATTGAAAAAAGCAGTTGAAATCTATCAGGCGGATCTCGCCTGGCGTCAGCGTGCCGCCGCAGAGTTGCTGCCAAAACTGAACCAGTATGATCTGGCAATTCGAGATACAATTGGATTGAGGTTGCAGCCGGGACTGCCAAGAGAACAGGCCCTGTGGATAGCCAATTGCAATTCTGTACCCAGAGATATTTCATTGAATTTCTAGAGTCTGTCGAATCCTTGAACCAGCCCTGGCTAATTTATTGGTTTTTTTCCAGTATACGGGACAATTTTGAAAGGCTATTGCATTGTTTGGTTTCTGAAATTAAGCTACAATACTAGGGTCTCTTGTCGGCGAAGCGCTTGTTGCAGATTGAACGGGGGATGAGCGAAAATAATAATGGGCTAAATGCCATAATCAAACGGGGAGTATCTGGTTAGTGGCGAAGTTGCTGGAAGTTCAAAACCTCCAAACTCAATTTTTCACCTCTGCGGGAATTGTCAAGGCTGTAGACGGCATTACCTACGATGTGGATGAGGGAGAGACCGTGGCTGTTGTCGGTGAGTCCGGCTGCGGCAAATCAGTTAGTGCGTTGTCTATATTAAGGCTTATTCCTGACCCTCCCGGTCGCGTGGTGGGCGGCCATATAAAGTTCCTGGATAAGGATCTGGCCACTTTGAGCGATGAGGAGATGCGCAATGTGCGCGGTAATCAGATCGCCATGGTGTTTCAGGAGCCCATGACGTCGCTTAATCCTGTTCTCACCATTGGTCTGCAGCTGACAGAGACCCTCCAGCAGCACCTCGGTCTTACCAAGGATGAGGCCGATGAGCGTGCTTTTGAGTTGTTGGAAAAGGTCGGCATTTCTGATGGTCGGCGGCGGTTGAAGCAATATCCCCATCACCTGAGTGGCGGCATGCGCCAGCGGGTAATGATAGCGCTGGCCTTGTCGTGCAACCCCAAATTGATCATTGCCGATGAGCCGACAACTGCACTGGATGTAACCATTCAGGCGCAAATTCTGGAATTGATGAAAAACCTTACCCGCGAACTCGGTGTTGCCCTGATCGTTATTACCCATAATCTGGGGGTTGTGGCGCGCTACGCCGACCGGGTAAATGTAATGTATGCCGGGCGAATTATTGAAAGCGGTACAGCTGAAGATATCTATCACCACCCGCGCCATCCTTATACATTGGCGCTGTTGCGCTCGGTCCCGCGTATGGATCAGCCGCGTCAGGCCAAGCTTGACCCGGTTCAGGGCCAGCCCCCGGATCTGACAAAGCTTGACGACGGTTGTGCCTTCCGGCCGCGGTGTAATTTTGCTTCGGACAAATGCAGATCGTCGAGTCCCAAGCTGGAAACTGTGAGTGACGGTCATGCCACCGCCTGCTGGCATCACGAAAAGTTAATGAACGCTTTGGAGATGGCTTGATGAGCATGGAAAATACCATAAAGTCTCCAGGCAGCGACGTGCTGGTGCAGGTGAAAAACCTCAAAATGCATTTCCCGGTCACCGAAGGAGCGCTTATTCCCAAGGTGGTTGGTCATGTGAAGGCCGTCGACGGTGTGAGCTTTGACATCAGGCGCGGTGAGACCCTTGGACTGGTGGGTGAATCAGGGTGTGGAAAGACCACTACGGGCCGGTGTATTCTGCAATTGGAGAAAGCCACTTCCGGCGATATTCTGTATGACAGTGTAAGTCTGTGCGAGCTCGACCGCATTGGTATGATGCCCCTGCGTCAGCGTATTCAGGTTATTTTCCAGGATCCTTTCAGTTCCCTCAATCCGCGCATGAAGATTGGCGAAATTATTGCCGAGCCGATGTATGTTCATAATATTGAAGCAGACAATCAGGCGCGTGAAAAACGCGTATTGGAACTGTTGTCGGTATGTGGTCTCAACACCAAGTTTGCCGACAGATATCCCCATGAAATGAGTGGTGGCCAGCGCCAGCGAGTGGGTATTGCCCGGGCTTTGGCGGTGCGGCCGGAATTCATTATCTGCGATGAGGCGGTGTCGGCTCTCGATGTTTCGATCCAGGCCCAGGTGATTAACCTGCTGGAAGATTTGCGTGACGAATTTAATCTCACCTACCTTTTTATTGCTCATGATTTGAGTGTTGTCCGCCATTTGTGTCACCGGGTTGCGGTGATGTATCTCGGTAAAATGGTCGAGTTGGCTGATTGTGACGAACTCTATGACAACCCGATTCACCCCTATACAAAAGCGCTGTTGTCAGCGGTGCCCATTCCCGATCCGACGATTGAGAAGGGGCGCAAGCACCAGATGGTGAAAGGTGAGATACCAAGTCCGATTAACCCGCCGAGCGGGTGTGTGTTTCATCCGCGCTGTATATCGGCGGTTGACGGGTGTTCAAAGGCGATTCCCGAATTCAGGGAAGTTAAACCAGGCCATTGGGTGGCCTGTACAGAAGTGTGATTGCTCCAGAAATCAGGAGTAACATGAAAGAGGATTTGATATATATCCTCGTGTAACCAGGGAGGAAATAAGTAATGAAGTACACTGGACTAAAATACGCCTCAGCTCTTGCGGTCGGTGCCGTAATGGCTTTTGGCCTGGCGGCATCGCCCGGCCAGGCGGCATCAGACGGTATGACGCCCAAGAAGGGCGGAGTACTGAATTTCGTGGTGGGCTCGAAAATTCCATCATTTGACGGCCATGTGGAAACCACGTTTGGCATGGTGCATCCGATTCGCCCGTTCTACAGTCTGCTGATCAGGATCAATCCCGAAAATCCTTCATCGCCAACTGATTTTATCTGCGATGTCTGTGTGGGTGATGTTCCCACAGGTGCTGATGGTGGCAAATCTTACACATTCAAGATTCGCAAAGACGTCAAGTTTCATGATGGAACGCCTTTGAGCGCAGAGGATGTTGTTGCCACTTTCAACAAGATCATTTTCCCGCCTGAAGGTATTGCAAGTAGCCGCAAAGCTTTCTTTAAAATGGTCGAGTCAGTTAAAGCAACTGATAAATACACAGTTCAGTTCAAGCTGAAGTATGCTTCGGGAGCTTTCATTCCTGCCGTTGCCACACCGTTTAATTTCATCTATTCGAAAAAAGACCTGGATGAAAAGGGCTATAAATGGCATCAGAAAAACATCAACGGTACCGGTCCTTTCCGTTTCGTTGAGTATCAGCCCGGATCGTTCGTATCGGGTAAAAGATACGAAGGCTACCATTTCAAGGGCCAGCCCTATCTGGATGGCTTTAAAGCGATTTCCGCGCCCAAGATGTCCTTGCGCCTGCAAGCCATTCGCGGTGATCGTGCAGCAATCGAATTCCGCGGTTTCCCACCGAAAGCCCGTGACGATCTTGTCAAGGCTCTCGGCGATAAAATCACGGTCCAGGAAAGCGACTGGAACTGTGTCCTGATGTTCACACCAAATCAGAAAAAGAAACCTTTTGATGACGTGCGTGTGCGCAAAGCCCTGACACTGGCAGTTGATCGCTGGGGCGGTTCCAAATACCTCTCCAAGATTGCTATTGTGAAAACGGTTGGTGGGGTTGTGTTCCCGAAACATCCTCTGGCTGCAACCAAGGAAGAAATGGTCAAGCTTGCCGGATACGGTACTGACATTGAAGCCAATCGGGCCGAAGCCCGGCGTCTGCTCAAAGAAGCCGGTCAGGAAGGCCTGTCCTTCACTTTGAACAATCGTGCTGTTGACCAGCCTTACAAGGTTGTGGGCACATGGTTGATCGACCAGTGGAAGAAGGTTGGAATGAATGTTACCCAGCAGGTTAATCCCAGCCCGGTGTTTTATGATATTCTGCGCAAAAAGAAGAATTTCGATGTTTCCATCGACTTCAACTGCCAGAGCGTCATCAACCCGATTGCGGACGTAACCAAGTTCCTCGGTTCTGCCGGCAACAACTACGGCAACTATGATGATCCCACGCTTGAAGGTATCTACAACAAGCTGGCTCGTGCCGAAACTGAAGCTGAGCAACGCTCACTGATGCGCGAATATGAAACTCGTGCGCTTAGTGACCAGGCTCATATTGGTGTTACCCTGTGGTGGTACAAGATCAATGCCTACCGCTCTTACGTCAAGGGCTGGAAGATTGCTCCAAGTCACTACTTGAACCAGTCTTTGGACAACATATGGCTTGATAAATAATATCGAGCGAAATCGTTAAATAACTCCCGCCCATCTGCGCTTTTCAAGTGCTGGTGGGCGGGCTTATACGAGAACATTATGATCCAGTATATTTTTAAGCGCCTTTTGCTGATGATCCCGACACTTATCGGGGCAGCTGTTTTGATATTTTTTATATTACGTCTGATTCCTGGTGACGTTTGTGAAATACGTCTTGCCGGAAGTGGCCTCTATGCCGACCCCGAACAGATTAAACTGTGTCGCGATAACCTTGGTCTCAATGACCCTATTATGGTTCAGTTCTGGGATTTCATTTACGGATTTGCAACTTTTGATTTAGGCGAATCCATGTGGACCGGACA
>JAJRTY010000127.1 GCA_024278055.1 Alphaproteobacteria bacterium
CATCAAGCAGACGAAGCAGCAGCTTGGTGTTGGTGCGGACCACGACGTCTTTTGATGTGGAATCGATCCTGGCCAGAGTGTCGAGCAGGCAGCCCTTGAAAACCACATCGGCACAAGGTGCCGCATACGCAGATATTGCCGTGCCTGCCATAAACCCAAATGCCCATAGCATTGCTAATATCCTACAGCGTATAAATCGGAGCATTTGATGCATGATGCGTATCCTTAAACTTATATCCGGCCACCAATATTTGTGGTGCATTCATTGCCTTGGGCGGCTTCCTTAAGGTGAATACATCCGTCTTTGACGGGCATACTCTCGATTGTCCTTTCAAATTTGAAGTTCGCAAAGCGCTGCCGGTTAATGATAGGAATTTCAGATTCGGGACGCTAGTCCCCGTCATCATAGTAGCCGTTGTCATCATCAGAGATGGCATCCCCGATATCAAACATTTCCGCCATCATTACGCCAGTGTATATATTTCCTTCATCGTCTGTCCAAGGTCTGTTTTTGCGCGTGAGATAAAGCAGACCCCAGGTTATTCCACCAAGAACGATGACACCGAGTCCGGCAGCCATTTTGCCATCCTGATCTGGAGCCGCAAATATGCCGATTACCGAGAAGATGACACCGATAAAAAGCAGGCCTGCAATGAGGTAGACCATGTATTGGCGCCAGGTATTTTTTCGCCGCAACCCTGGCGGCAAAGTTTTGCCCTGTTCTGTACCGCCCTGTTCTGTGCCAATGCCCGCGGCCATACCGGTAGCGGCGAGGTTTGCACCATCGGTCCCGCCGGTCATTCCACCACCCATTGCGGCCCCCAGAACTCCGCCAAGAAGGCCGGCGGCTTTCATTCCTTTCGATTGCGCCCTGGTTTTCTTGCGTGCTGACGGTTGGGTTTTTGCTTTGGCAGGTGGCCGGGCAATCGGGGCGGCTGTTGATGACGATGCCGGCGTGTGGCTGGCACTATCGGTCTTTTGAGCCGCACTTTGTTTGATCTCCGGTGCGATCTTCGGTTGTGGTGGCGGTGGTGGTGCCATTGGCGGTGGCGGTGGCGCGATAACCTCCGCCAGTGACTGAATGGATATTTCACCAAAGGCAAGGGCGGCTCCCTGTTCCGGTGTTACATCAGTTTCGGCTTCGACACATTCAACCGCACCTCCCTGACCGATAAACGAAACGGTGCCATTCGTCCCCTCGACAATAACATAAGGAGGGCATTCCATACCCTCTGGAAGTTCAAGTGGTGACAGGTGGAAGAGGGCGCTCATGACCTGATCGCGGTTGAGCATTCCGCGAAACCTGGTATCGAAATTACCATCTGCTGAAGCCCAATCATCAGAAATTCCCTGTGTGGAAAGTCTTACGGTATCAGTCATTTGCCTTACTCGCATCTGGTTTTCAAGGCAGTTGGTGCCCCTTACATCAATCACGGTAATTGATTATATTTCTTCCATCAAGTAGCCTTAAAGAAAAGAAAAATAATGGGAGTGCATGCGATGAGGCCTGTTGTGGGGACATACGCTTTTTGCTTTTTGGTTTCCCTAGTGTTCAGTTTTGGTTTTGCATCTTCATTGCAGGCCGCGGTTAAGGCTGAAAACTATCAGGTGGGCTTCTGGGAAGGGGGGGCTTACACCGACGAAAAGACTGGATCTCTGTTAAACTGTATTTTGACCGCATCCGATAACAGCCGGAATGTTGTTTATCTGGTGCGGCGGACAAACGGTTTATATCTGGGGTTTATCCGTTCCGGTAAAAAACTGGTTCCTGACAAAAAGTACACGGGCAATATTCGCATTGATGCGTTGTGGTCGGCAGATCTGGAATTCATTGCTCAAAGCAAATCCCTTCTGCTGGCGCGAATTGACAATCTGCCGGGGGCGACAAAGGCCCTGCGTCGCGGTGTGCAGATGTATGTCACATTTTCCTCTTACAAATATATTGCTCCATTGAACCGTGTAGCCGACGTCCTGGCTGTTCTCGATCAGTGTCGGCGTAAATTTGGTCCACCGATTGCAGCAGGGGCACCGGATATTGCCCCCGATGCACTGGCTGCCCGAATTGGAGCCATCGACGCCGGAAAGGCCCGGCCGACAGAGCCTGTGGCGCCGCCACAACTTTGTGACCGTCTGGCAGGGCATCCAGATGACCCGGGGCGGACCGGCGATGGAATTGCCTATAGCAAAATCGATCCAAAACGGGCCATCCCGGCCTGTCTCAGGGCGGTAAAAAAATTCCCGGACGAGCCGCGATTTCGCTATCAGCTTGCCCGGGCAAATGATAAAGCAGGAAACACCGGTGCAACACTCGAAGGGTATCGACTGGCGGTAAAAATGGGCTACCCCCAAGGCTTTTATGCATTGGCCCGAAGTTACGAGCAGGGATGGGGTGTCAAAAAAGACCAGGCACGCGCGCTGGCACTGTACAAGGCGGCATATGATGCCGGACTCATTGCTGCAAGTCTGAAAATCGGCAATGCATTTCAACTCGGGCGTGGCGGTCCGGTGGACAATGAAATGGCCGCAGCCTGGTATGCTCTGGGTGTCCGCAAAGGCTATGCAGAATCAGAAGTCGCTTTGGCTGTCTTGTATAATTCGGGCAAAGGTGTTGCCAAAGATCCGAAGAAAGTTGCCGAACTGGCCAATGCGGCCGCGTTACAGGAAAACGCCATGGGCATGGTTTTTCTTGGTATGATGTATTCCAGCGGAAACGGGGTAAAGGTTGATAAAAAACGTGCTCTGGATTGGTTTCGACTGGCACATGCCTATGGCAATCCGCAGGCTGCGGAGCTTGCGCTTCCAGTGGCTGAAGAATTGGGTGTCGGTCGAAACCTGCCGCCTGTTATTGCTGATATTGAAGATCAGAAAAACGCCGGTAAGTCCAATCCACTGTCAGACCCGGTGATGGATCTGGCAGTCGTTGCGCCACCTATAATCATCAGGCCACTGGTTGTTCCTGTTTCTGAGTTTAAGCCCATTCAGGTGATGTTTAGCGGTTTGCCTGTCAATGGATCAAACTGGCTGTCGCTGGCAGCACCTGATCAGCGGCCTGGAGAGTTTATTGACCGGGCTCTTCCATCCCGGTCGGCGGGCGAGGGGATTGCGGAATTCAAGGCAGTATCGGCCGGACTCTATGAACTGCGCATAATCGGGCGTAATTCCGGCGGGGAGCCACTGATTGTTGCGCGGACAACCATCGGTGTCGGCGCTCCAGTCGAGCTGAGCCGGAAAATCACCAAATTGATGGATGATATAGATCAGGTGCTGCCGCCGCAGAGCCTGCCAACAATTCTGCGCGACCTTGCTCTCGATACAGCCGCGGCTCCAACACCTGAGCGAATCAGCCAGCTTGCTAAAGCCCTGGCGGGCGAAGCTGCCGGTTATTTTGAAATGGCGAAGAAAAGGCAGGATTCTGCTGCCCTTGGAATTGCGGCGGTTCTGGCAGAAGCGGCCCGTAACCTGGTGCCGGATTCGGTCGAAATTACCCTGCTGGCGGCCTCAACACTGACCGCCATGCCGGAAGATCAGGAAGCGCTTCTTGATGCTGAGCGACTGTTGAAAGATGCTGTTGTCCGGATGCCGGGTTCTGTCGACCTTCGTCTGGCCCTGGCAATGGTCGCTTCTGACACCGGCGGCGTGGATACGGCACTCAACGCCCTTGAACCTTTGCTTGAAGATGCCAAAACCCTGGTCGGGGATCCTGTGGTTGTTGGATCGCTTGCCCGAATGTTTATCGAAAGCGCGCGTTTCGATCAGGGACTGGCGGTGATTGAAAAACTTACGCCCAAAGGCCCCAAGGGAGACAGGCTTCGTTTTTTCAAGGCCGCCCTGCTTGGGGAGGCCGGGAAAATCGAGGAAGCCCGGGCTCTGCTGAAGCGATTGTCAGCAAGCCGCGACAATGAGGTTGCCGGAACCGCTGCCATCCTGCTGAAGGAACTGGGCACATGATCAGGCGCCACTTGTTATCTTGTCTAATGCCGACAGTTTTGATTTTGGTTTCGGGGCTCTGGTCGGGCCCTGGCATGGCTCAGGGTGTTCCAGCCCAGTTAAAACTTCAATACGGGCAGATCAATCAGCAAATGGCGGCGAAAGTCGCCGATGCCCGGGCCTTGTTTCAAAGCGGAAAGATCAAAAAAGGCCAATATCAGATCAAGCTGGATAAAATCACCAAATGGCGCGCTGAAAAGCTTTTCGAAATCGAGATGATAGAGTTTCGCAAGGGCAAAGCCAAAGGTGATGCGATTGTAAAGAAGTATCAAGGGATCAGAGACAGACTTAAATCGAACTACAATGCCAATCCGGGATCTCAAGAGGAATACCGTCGCAAGCTTGAAGCGGCTGAAAAACGCTTCAAGAGCCTCAGCCAGAGACATCAGCGGGATTATACTGAACGGGCGCTCAACCAATTGAAAAAGGCTGCCGGGTCGAAGTCCAGTTTGGGATCAGGCATTTATGAAACCGACAAAAATGGCAAGATAAAACTGGATCCAAAATCCGGCAAACCGGTTTTCAACAAGGAGTTCAGAGGCGCGCTGGCTGGCGGAGACACTGACTGGACGACGACACCGGCCGGAATCAAGGAAATGGAGCGAATCGCCAATAGCCAGGGTCTGGAGATTAAAAAAACAGCCGGAACCCTTGAAATAAAGGAGCTTGCGCTCACCACCAACACCACCTCGATGCGGGAGCGGGCAAAAAGTGATCTGAAAAAGATTGCTGCGGCGAAGCGGGGTATTGAAGCAAAGCTGAAAAACACGCCAAATCCGCAAGCGCGCCGGGAACTGCTGGCGGAAAAGAATGGGTTTGAAGCCCGTGAACGGTTGGCCAAAAGCAGGCTCGATGCTCCTGAATTCGGCAAAATAGGCTCAAGCGGACAGTCAACCCGATTTCAGGTCGATCTGGCCAATGCTGAAACCTATGATGTTGTCAAAGTCAGGCAGTGGGGGGAATCGCGGCCCGGTCTGATCAAACCCATGGCCAATTCGGTTGCCGACCTTTATGAAACCAATGATCACATGAATAAATCGGTCAAGGCGCGCAGTAAAAGCGCATCTGCGATGACCAGTGATGATGTGCAGAGTATCGCTAAGTCAGCAAAAAAAGTTCTCGGCCCCTCGCTCAGCGGCAGTACGGCAGGCAGTCTGACAAAACGCGAATTATCCAAAATTCTCGAGGACAATCAGTGGCCGGGTTCTCAGAAGGAATTTCGCGATCTTGTTGCTGATCTTAAATCAAGACCCAATGCCAAGGATTATTTTGAAAAGGACAATGCGACCCTCGACAAACTGAAAAACATCGTGACCGAGATTGGCGAAAAGACCCAGGCCAAGCGGATTGTCAGGGTCAGCTCTGAAGCCCGTAAGATTAAAAACCGGGCAAGCAAGGCCCGTGAAGTTGCTTCAACCAGCAGGAAGTTGTCAGGGACGCAAAGAGAAAAGCTGAATGGTGCTGCGCGTAAACTTGATGTGTTTGCCAATGAAGCAAAATTGCTTGCCAGGGATTCAATGGCCGGTTCTGCGGCATATCAAAAATCGGTGGGATTGAAGCAGCCGGTTCTGAGCGGTATTGGCCCGGCGCTCCGGCCTTTGCCGGAACGCATAGGCGATATTGAGGGAATTATTGATCCGCCAGCCGGGAAAAAACTGCGCGGTAAATTACCAAAATCCTCACCGCGGGTGAACAGGTTTCTGAAACTGGTTGGACGTGGTTCCGACATTGCCGGACAGGGCGCAATTAAGGTCTCGAGAGGCCTGGCCGCTGGGGCCGGGAAATTAGCTGAATCCGGGCGCAATCTGTCATCCGGAGTTGGTAAAATTGGTGCCGGCGCCATGCGGAAAGTCGACATGATTGGCACGGTAACCGAACTGGTAAATCAGGCAAAAAAGGCCACCGGTGAAAGCAAGTTCAGTGGCAAGAAAGGCAGTAGGGAAGACTATCTTGATCGCGCATCAATCATATCAAAAGCGATTTTCCAAACCGGAAGGGAAATTTCCGGCGTGGCGCAATACGAGCGTGACCTGAAGGCCTACGAAAAGCAAAACAAGGACTATTATAAAAAGAACAAGGTTGGCGCTGCCTATCGCACCTATTTGCAATTGAAAGCCGAAGCCAAGGCTGGCGGCAAGTTTATATTTGATCGAAGTCCGCCGGGAATGATTTATAACATAACCAATGGCGCCACAGATGCCCTGGCAACATATACATATAAAAAGACTGGTGCCGAAGACCGCCGTTTAGCTGAAAGCAATTACAGCGCTATAGCCTATCGCCGGAATGTTGCCCGTGAGATGATGGCCAGGGGCCGTATGCGTTTGAATAACAGCCCGACCCTTCAGGGAATGCGCGAAATCATGCTGCTGCAAAGAGAGCAGGATGCAATGGCAAGAGGCAGTTTCCCCACCGACAGTTCGAGATCCCGTGCCATTGCCAAGTTTCTGGTGACGGCGGAAGAACCTAGAATATTGCGGGAAAAATATGGCGAAGCGACAAAACTGCAACGTCTGATTGAGGGGGAATTGAACGACCTCAAAGTGATGATGAACACCAGACGCAAGGATGGCAGCCAGTTTGATCCGACTTACTATCAGGCGATCGAGAGCAGGGTTGGCAGACTTAAACGCGCCATGAACGTATCAAGGAATTTGGCCGCAGACCTGAGAGCAGAGGAAAAATCAAGCTCAACAACACAAAAAATTGGTACCAAAAACACTTTAAAGCTATTTAAAAGTAAGTTTAAATCGTTCAACAACGACCTTGATGGCATGAAGTATCGCCTTCAGGCCAGTCTCTATGACGCACAACAACAAAAAGAACGCGAAACACTGCTGCAAAAGCAGCGCGAGGTTGCTCTGCCAGACAAGGACTCCAATCAAAGCGGTGATGGGCAATCCGGTGGGGCGATTGGTGGCTTTTTTTCCGGGTTGGGAAAGCTGTTTCGAGGGAAAGCCGTGGATGAACAGGGACCAATGGTGAACAACACGACATCGACCAATGACCCGATTGACGGACTGCGTACACTTAAAAATACCTTGTTTGACAGCGCGCGAGATGCCATTGGCGGATTTTTCGGAGGGACCGGCATCGATCTTGATATTCCGACCCCATTGGAATTGGGCGAAAAACGACGTGATGATGCCCTGAATATCGCCAAAGCAGATATAGAGTTTGTAAAAAATGCTCAAACCCGCGCCCGGTCTGAAGACACGGACTATCGCGATCTTGTTGACAGGGTTAGAAAAAAAGAGCGCCTGATTGCAGAACGGCGCGAAAAAATACGGCGCGAACAAGCCAGAAAGGAAGCTGAAACAGCACGAATTATCGATGATGCCATGCGGAAATTGCGGGCAGAACAGCGCGCCCGGGCACTTCAAGCGGCTCAAAAAGTCAAACGGCAGCAGCAATCCGGCACATCGGGAAATACCAGACGCAGGACCGGCACCTTGTCGGATTTCTACACCAGCAAGGAAATCGCAAAAATTGGAAATCGGAGTTTCAAGAGTTTCTACTGTACGCGCGCTTCAAGTGCGGTGCGCGATGCGTGGATAAAATCAGGTGGTAATTGCAAAGGGTTGAAAAAAAGTCCATCGCGTTCCGCGCCTCGCAATGCTGGCGGGGCAGTGTGGCTGACCCCGAAACAAACCCGGCAACTTGGAAATACCGGCAAGGTTACAACTGGGGTTTCGCGTCAGGGTTCTTCCGGTGGCAGGGGATGCACAGACAAAGTGACAGGCAGACAGTCGGCCATGTCCTTGTGTTCTGACAAGCTGTCTACATCACAATAATCGGCACGCAGGAGGCAGATCAAATTCCAACTTTGCAATTAAAATTTTTACTTCCACTTCGCGAAAACGGCGGCGCCTATTTGCAGAAATCTGTCTGCGTAATATCGCCACCGTCCATAAACTCGATGCGCTTTTTCGTTCCGAGATAGGCTACAAATTCAGGCCCACCTTTAACAGTTTTTCCGCGCACCACCTGCCCGCTCTCGTCCTTGCCGACGTGCTTAATCTGATAGAAAGTATTCGGTCCAGCCGAACCAACCCGAAAGGTATTTGCCTCACCGTCAAACGTCGCAACATAACTTCGCCGCGGATTCTTGCATGTCATCTGTATTTGGACCGCAAACGCC
>JAJRTY010000128.1 GCA_024278055.1 Alphaproteobacteria bacterium
ATTAAGTCCAACCCGGCAACCCAGCATATACCCGTCGTCATGATTACGGCACTTGACCAACCCAGTGACAGGGTTCAGGGGCTGGAAGCTGGAGCGGAAGATTTCCTGACCAAGCCGGTTAATGATGTCGCCCTGCTGGCCAGGGTGAAAAGCCTCGTGCGCCTTAAAATGGTTACCGATGAGTTGCGCATGCGTGCAGCCACATCAGAGCGTATGGGGTTGATGGAACAGTAAAAGCTGGCCGCAGATGCGTTAAAGGCTCCGGGGCGAATACTGCTGGTGGAGGATCAGCAAAGTTCCGCCGAGCGAATTGTTGAAACCCTGAAGGAATTCCATACCATAGATGTGATTTCCGATCCGCAGGATGCAGTGATTAAAATCCCGGAAATGGATTGTGAATTGCTGATTGTCAGCCTTAGTCTGGATAATTTTGATGGTTTGCGTCTGTGCTCACATTTGCGCTCAATCGAACGCACGCGCGATTTGTCCATTCTTGTGCTGGTTGAGGCCGATGACAACACCAGGTTGCTGCGGGGACTCGATATTGGCGTTAACGATTATCTGATGCGTCCGCTCGATCGCAATGAATTGCTGGTGCGGGTGCGTTCTCAACTGAAAAGGCGGCGGTATACTGAACAGTTGCGCGACAGTGTCGAGCAAAGCATGGAACTGGCGATTACCGATTCTTTGACCGGTCTATACAATCGTCGCTATATGGAAGGCCATATTGCACCGCTGGTTGAAAAAGCGGCCAACCGCGGCAAGGAAATTTCCCTGATTATCCTCGATATCGATCACTTCAAGGCTGTTAACGACACCTATGGACATGATGTAGGTGACGAAGTTTTGAAGGAGTTTTCGAAGAGGATTCTTCAGAATATCCGCGGTATTGATCTTGCCTGCCGGTTTGGTGGTGAAGAGTTTGTTCTGGTTATGCCGGATACAGATTTATCCTTCGCATTTATGATCGGGGAGAGAATACGCCAGTGCATTGCATCAAGCGTTTTCAATGTCAGTGTCGACAATGGCAGCCTGGAGCTTACCTGCAGTGTTGGGGTGGCGTGTCTGGAACAGCTCGATGATACGCCAGGTTCAATTCTGAAACGCGCTGATCAGGCCTTGTACCGGGCCAAAAATGACGGCCGCAATCGTGTGGTAGCGGAAGCTGCATAAAAAACTTTCGGGTTTGCGTTAATCTTCGAGCGCAGCTGTTAAGGTTAACCCTTTACGAACAAAAATCTATTTCAGCTAAACTAGACATGAATGCTTTGCCTTTCGCGACCGATGAGCCTAAATAGGATTATCAATTGTCGGGTCAAGGTTTGACAGGAAGTTGCATCAGATACCTGATTGAATTGTGAGGCCATGCGCTACAAATTCAATTATGCCGGTGTTTAATTCCCATCAGATACTTATCCCTTCGAACACCCTACGGGTTTACTCAGGTCCGCCGCATCTCCTGGGTCCGTGGGGTTACGGTCGGCCTGTGGGCGGTAGGAGTGGCCTCCTCGTGTACCGCAATCCCAGGCCGACCACCCTTTTATCCTAATTAAGCTGGTTTCAGGCTCAGGTGTAGCCGCTTGTGGCCTTGACTTCGAGAAAGTCTTCCAGACCCCAGGTGCCGCCTTCGCGCCCGTTGCCGGATTGCTTGTAGCCGCCAAAGGGGCTGCCTCCGGGTCGGGTGGCACCGTTTATCAGCACCATGCCCGCGCGCAGGCGTTTTGACACGCGTTTGGCGCGTTCATCGTTGCCGCTCTGGATATAGGCGGACAGGCCGTAGGGAGTATCATTGGCAATCTTGATGGCGTCTTCTTCGCTGTCAAACGGGATCATCACCAATACGGGGCCAAATATCTCCTCGCGGGCAATCGTCATATCATTGTTGACATCGGCAAATATGGTGGGGCGAACGAAGTAACCCTGATTGATACCATCAGGACGCCCGGTGCCACCCAGCACCAGTTTTGCACCTTCATCAATGCCGGTCTGGATCAGGCCCTGCACCTTTTTAAAATGTACATCCGAAACCAGCGGGCCAATGTGGCGTCCTTCAACCGCAGGGTTGCCAACTTCAACGTTTTCTCCCACTTCAACCGCAGTTTTGACGGCCTCATCATAGATGGAGCGTTGCACCAGCATGCGGGTGGGGGCATTACAGGACTGGCCGGTATTGTTGAAACAATGCAACACACCGGCTTTGACGGCTCTGGCGACATCAGCATCCTCAAAGACAATATTGGGAGATTTGCCGCCAAGTTCCAGTGTCACACGTTTGACGGTATCAGCCGCAGCTTTGGAAACCGCAATGCCGGCGCGGGTTGAGCCGGTAAAAGACATCATGTCAATGTCGCGGTGCGATGACATGGCTTCACCAACAGACAGGCCATCACCGTTTACAAGGTTGAAAACACCGGGGGGAAAGCCTGCTTCGTCAATCATTTCAGCAAACAGCAAGGCAGACATGGGTGCAATCTCGCTTGGTTTGAGAACAACGGTGCAGCCAACGGCAAGTGCGGGTATAACCTTGAGGGTTACCTGGTTCATGGGCCAGTTCCATGGTGTGATCAGTCCACACACGCCAATGGGTTCGTGAGAAATAAATTCAAAGGGCGCGTGTTCGCCCAAAGGATGGCCAAAATTAAAAGCTTTCAAGGCACGTATAAACGCCTTGAGGTGGCCTAGACCGGCAGCGGCTTGCGCGTTGGTGGCAAGTGTTATCGGCGCCCCCATTTCGTTGGAGATTGTTTTGGCCATTTCGGTGCTGCGGGCGGAATATATTTCGGCCAGTTTTTCCAGCAGGGCCAGGCGGTGTTCGCGCGAGGTCTGGCTATAGGTTTCAAAAGCTTTGCGCGCTGCCGCTACGGCTTTGTCCACATCGGCGGGAGAGCCCAGGGAAATGACTGCATAGGCTTGTTCATCAGCCGGGTTGATCACATCAAAATCGTGTGGTGCCAGCGGTGCAACCCATTGGCCATCGATATAAAAATCTGTTTTTCTAATCATTGAAAATACCCTGCGTGAGGTTATGTTTCTGGAAGACCTGACAATGAAAAAAGGCACCGTTAAAAACGATGCCTTATCATTCAATTCGCAAACAAAGAAGTAAAGCCTATTTTATTTTGGCTTCCTTAAACTCAACATGTTTGCGGGCAACGGGGTCATATTTTTTCAGAACCATTTTTTCGGTCATGGTTCGCGCATTCTTTTTGGTGACATAGTAAAAACCGGTATCAGCAGTGCTGACAAGCTTGATTTTCACAGTAGCATTTTTTGCCATTTCTCAAATCCTGTCTGGTAAAATTCTATGCATCCAGCACCTTTTTGGCGAATGCGGAAATCCTGAGCGTGAAACTACTCAACTTTCGTGTCGTGTCAAGCATTCTTGCAAATCTTTCTAATGCTCAATTCTTAAAAACTTGCCCTGGGCGTGAAAATAAAACGGTGTGGGATAATCAGGATCGTTGAGGCAGCCTTTTTCAAGCCTGATTTTCAGGTGCTGTAAAACAACTTGCGTAATCAAAGGCAGGTCCACTTCCAGCGCCTCTTCAAACGTCAGCCAGCGCCGTTCCAGCAATTCATTGGTGGGGACGTCTTCACTGTTTAAAGTTATCGAAATGCCGCTGGCATCAGCAGCAAAAAAGCGCGTATCATAACGCCTCGGACGGCCCGGTGGTGTTATGGCGCGGGCAATATAGGTCAGCCCTGACAAGGAGGGGGCAACGCCATGGTCAAGAAAATTCTGCCAGGCGGCACAGCGGCTGATCTGTTTTCGGGCTTGCGGGTTGCCATACAGAATTCCGGCTTCTTCAAAGGCTTCGCGAATGGCGGCCATGCCAAGGGCGCGGGCGCGATTAACACTAACGCCGCGTTGCATGTTTTTAAGCAACTTGCCCATGGTGGCGGCTGAAAAGTCACCGGCTGGTGCCACCCGACTGTCGGCAAAATCGACCCGGCCACCGGGAAAGACAAATTTCCCCGGCATGAACTTATGGTTCTCGTGGCGCTTGCCCATGAGAATGCGCGGGCTGTCTTCATCAAACCGCAGGAGTATTAAAGTTGCAGCATCTCGGGGACGGTAATATGCGGATTTTCTGGTGGGTTTGCTTTCATTGAGCAAGTCGACCAGTTCAATTTCTTTTACCATCAGGTGCCGTGAACTTTTTTGCTGAGGAGAGGAGGCTCGTCCACATCACCACCAAAGCCGTGCATGCGCAGGGACCACTGAAGACCGACAACAGCGCCTTTGACACAGGGGAGCAGCAGCAGCGACAGAATCAGAATAGATGGCAGCCACAAGACAAGATGCGTGGTGGTGGTGAGTTGCCACATTTTTTCCGATATCAGGGCCAGGGGCAGAATGATATGGCCGACAATAAAAATGGTGAAATAAGGTGGCGCATCATCGGCACGCTGGTGTGAGAGATCTTCGTTGCAGGAAGAACAAGTGTCGACAACCTTCAGGTATTTCCAGAACAATGGACCTTTGCCGCAATTGGGGCAGCGATGTTTAAACCCTCTCAACATGGCAATGCGGGTGGGGCGTTTATCTTTCGGGTAGGTAATGCTCATAATCTTGAACTTCTATCTGCGTTTGCGTCCAGGTTTTTTGCGTTTGACAGATCGTGACTTTTTAACTCTGCCACGCACAGGCTTTTCATAGACCCCTTCTGATAAAAGTTCAAAGCGTAAAGCGCCTGCAACCGGAGCTGCTTCAATTAAACGCACCGTCACCTGATCACCAAGCTTGAAGGTTTCGCCGCTGGAAATGCCGGAAAGTGCATAGAGGCCATCATTGGCTATATAGCGGTCGCGGCGCATTGATGACAGCGGGATAATGCCGTCAGCGCCGGTTTCGTTAAGCTCAACAAAAAGGGCTGAGCGGGTAATGCCGGAAATGCGGGCTGCAAACTCGGCTCCAATTCTGTCCATAAGAAACGATGACAGAATGCGATCAACGGTCTCACGCTCAGCTTTGGCAGCGCGACGCTCGGTCATTGATAAATGTTCAGCAATTTCCTCCAGATCCTGCTGCGGGGCGTCGCTACCACCAAGGATTGCAATCAGGGCGCGATGGACGACAAGATCGCTATAGCGTCTGATGGGGGATGTGAAATGAGCATAGTTTTTCAGATTGAGGCCAAAATGACCGTAGTTCTCGACGCTGTATTCGGCCTGGGCCTGGGATCTTAAAACGGAATGATGCACCAGACTCTCCAACTCACTGTCCTTGACCTGCTCAAGGATACGGTTGAAATGCATCGGTCGCAGCACTTCGCCAGCGGGCAGTTTGAGCTTCAGGGTTTTGAGAAAATCGATTAACCCCCGGGTTTTTTCCTGCGAGGGATTGTCGTGGCAGCGATAGACCAGGGGGTGTTTGTTGTCGACCAGGGTTTCGGCGGCAGCCACATTGGCCTGGATCATGAATTCTTCAACCAATTTGTGAGCATCAAACCGCTCACGCAAAACGATTGCTTCAATTTCACCGGTTTTGGTAAAGACTATGCGCCGCTCAGGCAGGTCGAGGCCAAGGGGTTGGCGTTTCTTCTGGGCTTTGAGCAGGGCTTCAAACGCCTGCCACAGGGGTTTGAGGGCGGGTTCAAGCCATTCGCTGGTGGCTTTGCCGTCAATGGCGTCCTGGGCCTGCTGGTATGACAGTTTGGCGTGAGAGCGGATCATTGCCCGGATGAACCTGTGGCTGAGTTTATTGCCCTGGGCATCAAAAATCATGCGGCAGACAAGGGCGGGACGGTCTTCATCGGGGCGCAGGGAACATAGGTCGTTCGACAGGCGCTCGGGCAACATCGGCACGACGCAATCGGGAAAATAAACAGAATTGCCGCGTTCAATGGCGTGGATATCCAAAGCGCTGCCCGGTGTAACGTGCGCGGCAACATCTGCAATGGCAACGGTAACAATGAAGCCGCCGGGATTGTCCGGACTGGTATCAATTGCTGCATGAACTGCATCATCATGATCGCGGGCATCAGACGGGTCAATGGTGATCAGGGGTAACTGGCGCAGGTCTTCACGGCCTTTCAGGCCTGGCGCTTTTTCGGCTTCGGCCTGTTGCAAAATCGCTTCGGGAAACTCATTGGGGATGCCGTAAACTTCTATTGCAATGCGGCTGGCGGCGCGGTGGCTGTCAATTTTGCCCAAAGTTGATTTGATGCGGACGTGTGCCGGTCCGTAGGCTTTTTTCTGCACCAGTTCAACTTTAACCAGATCACCGGTTTTGGCTGTGCCTACATCTGACGCCGGCACCATTAAAGCATTGCGCTGTTTTTTATCAATAGGTTCAATAATACCACTGCCATCGGGTGCTGATTTAAACACGCCAAGCATTGTGGATAAATCCGCCCCCAGGCGTTTAATGACGCTGGCCTCATAGGCGGCATCATCGTCACCATCGACTTTTTCGATGCGCGCCAGCACGCGATCACCCACGCCAGCCACGTCGCTGCCGTGTTTCGATCGTGCCGAGACAATCACCACCTGGGGAGAATAGGGGTTTTTATCATAATCCCAGTTGGCTGGTTCAGCCACCAGCTCACCATCATCATTCTGTCTCTTGATGATGAGAACGCCTATCGGTGGCAGGTGGGCGGTGGAAGTGAGTCGTTTGCGGTTTTTGGCAATCATGCCTTCATCCGCCATTTCACGCAGCAGGCGCTTGAGGCCGATTTTTGAATTGCCCTTGATTTTGAAGGCACGGGCAATATCGCGCTTACCCACGCGTTTGGGCTGGGATTTGATGAATTTGAGTATCTCGTCCTTGCCGGGCAGGGCGCTGCGGGACTGGCGGGGTTTTGGGGCCAAGGGATTTGTCTTCTGCGCAAATGAGCGCTGGTTGAATTACTCGGTGGTGGTTTTCTTTTTTGCTGCTGTCTTTTTCTTCGGCGCTGCCTTCTTTTTTACCGCAGTCTTTTTCTTCGGAGCTGCCTTTTTCTTCTTGGGCGCAGCTTTTTTCTTTTTTCCACCGCCTTTTGCTGCTTTTGCGGCAACAAGTTCGAGGGCTTGTTCGAAGGTGATGGTTTCCGGCGTCATGTCCTTGGGCAAGGTTGCGTTTATCTTGCCGTATTTAACGTAAGGTCCATAACGGCCATCCATGACGTTGAGCGGACCACCGTCCGGGTGTTCGCCCAGTTCCTTGAGGGCGGTGGCAGCCTTGCGGCCTTTGGCGGCTTTTTCGGCGATCACTGTGACAGCACGGTTGAGGCCGACGGTGAAAACCTCATCATAAGAGTCGAGATTGGCATAAGTTCCGGCGTGAAGGACAAACGGGCCATAGCGGCCGAGGCCTGCTGTAATCATCTTGCCGGTTTCGGGGTGTTTGCCCACTTCTCGCGGTAATGACAGTAATTTCAAGGCTTCTTCGTAAGTAAACGTTGCCGGATCCGAACCTTTAGGCAGGCCTGCGCGTTTGGGTTTTTCACCCTTGCCGCCTTCGCCCAGTTGTAGATAGGGACCGAAGCGACCGGATTTGAGCACAATGTCGAGACCGGTTTCAGGATCGCTACCTAACACGCGGTCTTCGCCGGCGCCATTGCCACCGTTTTCACCGGTTTCGGAAAACTGGCGGGTGAAGCGGCAGTCGGGATAATTTGAACAGCCGATAAAAGCACCAAAGCGACCGACCTTGAGGCTCAGTTGGCCATCGTCACATGATGTACATTTGCGCGGGTCAGAGCCATCTTCTTTTGCGGGGAAAATATGCGGGCCCAAAACCTCATTGAGGGCATCAAGCACGTGGGTGACACGTAAATCAGCTATATCGCCAACGGTTTTATTGAACTCGGTCCAGAATTCGCTCAACACCTGCTTCCAGGCAATCTCGCCGTTGGAAATGCGGTCGAGTTTTTCTTCGAGTGAGGCGGTAAAATCATATTCGACGTAGCGGGTGAAAAAGCTTTCGAGAAAAGCTGTTACCAGCCGTCCCTTATCTTCAGGAATAAGTCGTTTTTTCTCCAGCCGCACATATTCACGGTCACGTAAAACCGTCAGTGTCGAGGTGTAGGTTGACGGCCGGCCGATGCCGAGTTCTTCCATCGCCTTGATTAATGTGGCTTCGGTATAGCGCGGTGGCGGCTCGGTGAAATGCTGGTTGGGCAGAAGTTTGAGCAAGGTTGATTTTTCGCCCTCAGCCATGCGAGGCAGGCGTTTGCCATCTTCATCGCCGCTATTGTCATCCTGACCTTCCTGATAGAGCGTCAAAAAGCCATCGAACAGCACGACCGAACCTGAAGCCCGCAGGCCGTAAGTTGCGCCGTCACTGGTGGCGGCGGCAATATCAACGGTGGTTCTTTCAAAGCGAGCACTTTCCATCTGGCTGGCAATGGTGCGTTTCCAGATAAGGTCGTATAGCCCACGCTGATCGGCATCAAGTGAGGATGCAACATATTTCGGCAGACGTGACAAGTCTGTCGGGCGGATGGCTTCATGAGCTTCCTGCGCGTTTTTCGCTTTGGCTTTATAGATGCGCGGGGCGGCAGGTACGTAGGTGTCATCGAATTCCTTGGCGATAACACTGCGGCAGGCGGAAATGGCCTCACCGGCAATCTGGACGCCGTCAGTTCTCATATAAGTAATAAGACCCTGGGTTTCGCCGTTGATCGGGATGCCTTCATAGAGCCTTTGGGCCACCTGCATGGTGCGCGAAGAAGAAAAGCCCAGCTTGCGCGAGGCTTCCTGTTGCAGGGTGGAAGTGGTGAAGGGCGCGTACGGGTTGCGCTTTGCTGGTTTGGAGACAACTTTGCTGATTGAATAATTGCCGGTTTCCAGCGCCTTGACGATTTTGGTGGTGGTGGCTTCATCGGGCAGGGAGAATTTTTCAAGGCGCTTGCCGTCAGCAGAATGAACCCGGGCTGAAAACTTCTTGCCTTTAGCGGTTTCCATATCCGCTTCGATGGTCCAGTATTCTTCGGATTTAAATGCCTCAATCTCTTTTTCACGCTCACATACCAGACGCAATGATACAGATTGCACGCGGCCGGCAGAACGTGCGCTTGGCAGCTTGCGCCATAATACCGGCGACAGGGTGAAGCCGACGAGATAATCCAGTGCGCGGCGGGCCAGATAAGCATCGACCAGGGGCACATTAATCTCGCGCGGGTTTTTCATAGCTTCAAGCACGGATGATTTGGTAATGGCGTTGAACACCACGCGTTCAACGCTCACGCCTTTGAGGGCCTTTTTCTTTTCCAGCACTTCGAGCACATGCCACGAAATCGCCTCGCCTTCACGATCCGGGTCAGTGGCGAGGATGAGCCTGTCGGCACCTTTGAGGGCCGTGGCTATTTCATTCAGGCGCTTGTTTGATTTGGGGTCTATTGCCCAATTCATTGAAAAATCCTGATCGGGATCAACCGAACCGTTTTTGGAAGGGAGATCGCGAACATGCCCGTACGAGGCCAGAACCGTATAGTCGGAACCAAGGTACTTGTTTATCGTTTTCGCTTTGGCAGGCGATTCGACAATGACTACATTCATAAGATCAAAAGCAATTCGTTAAAGGTTAAAAACCGTGTCTGGCCCAAATTGGGGTGTCTGGCCGCTATGTCAATCGCCATATCTATATGTATGCACAGGACAGATGGCGCCAGACCATGGTGAAAACTGTGAGTGATGTCAATTCACTCCGGTGCATTTGAAACAGAAAATAGTGATTTAAGGTAAAATCGTGGAAAAATCCTTATTGGCATATTGTAAAAATCCCTATAAAAGTGTATAAGAAAAAAATACACTTTTTAATACGGGTGTTGATGTGGCTAATACAGCGGCGAATATAGGCTGGCAACCTGTTCGCTGCATTTAACGAGGCTAAAAATTGTGGCAAAGACTTTAGCAAAACGTGATTCTTCATACAGGCACCGGGAAGTATCTCATAATAAAAGTTCTACCCGTGAGGAGGTGCAATATGAAACCGATACCACAATTCATCTGCCCCCGGGGAAAGGCCTGGCAAAAAACAAGCAGGAAGCTGCTGAATATATTGCCGAGATGCTGCCTGTTTTGTGCAACATGGCGAAGGATGTGGATTTGAAATTCCTCAATTACCTTCTGGAAATGGCCTATGAAGAATCATTATACCGCTGCAACGGAGGCCCGGAACCGGACCGCTCGTAAAATCATGGAGTCGTGAGCGACACCAGCTGCCTGCTGTGACGAACAAGGCGCCCGGCAAGCTCAAGTTCGATCAAAACCGTCTGGACGGCGGCGGCAGATTGATTGCTTTGGCGGATCAGTTCATCAACTTCCACGGGTATGATGGAGAGTAGATCCACAATCTGGTCGCGCAAACCTGAGTTGAAATCTGTGGGGCGGTGATCTGTCAGGTCGGCATCGCCACTTTCAATGAAATCATTTTGCGCCTTGATGAAATCGGGATTTGAAAAAGTTTCGAGTACATTGAGAATGTCAGTGCTGCGAAGTACCATTTGGGCACCATCCTGCAGCAGTTTGTTGGTGCCGCCGGCGCGTGGGTCGAGCGGTGAACCGGGAACGGCAAATACTTCGCGGCCCTGCTCTGCGGCTAATCTGGCGGTGATTAGTGAGCCTGAACGCAAAGCGGCTTCCACCACCAAAACGCCCAGACTGATACCTGAAACCAGCCGGTTGCGGCGGGGGAAATGTTGCGATCTGGGGCTTGTACCGGGTGGGAATTCGGCAATCAGCAGGCCTTGTTCCGATATCTGTTGTTGCAGGTTTGCGTTTTCTTTGGGGTAAATGCGGTCAATACCACCCGCCACCACCGCAATGGTGCCGGTGCCAAGGGCGGCTGTGTGGGCTGCCGTATCAATGCCACTGGCAAGCCCGGAGGCTATGACCAGGCCGCTGGCGCAGAGTTCTTTGACAAATCCTGTCGTGAGTTTTTTGCCAACAGCTGAGGCGTTGCGGGCACCAACAACGGCGAAAATCGACTTGTCAGCCAAATCATCACGCCCTTTTATAGTTATGATCGGCGGTGGGCCATCAATATGATGAAGCAGTTTCGGATACCCTTTTTGATTCAGGGCCACATGGCGGGCACCGAGTGCGTGTACGGTTTCAATCTCTGCTTCTGCACGTTCAATTGAGCATATTTTAATACTGCGTTTCAGGCCGCCTCGCCGGGATAATTCGGGCAGGGCTTCGAGAGCGGTTTTGGCACTGCCATAGCGATTAATCAGATTGCGAAAGGTGATGGGGCCGACATTTTCACTGCGGGTGAGCCTGAGCCAGTCAAGAAGTTGCGCGTCTGTTAGCTTCTGTCTGTTCACAGGTTCGCCCCAAAACGCACGCTTTGGTGCGTGCCGGTTATTGCCCTATCTTTGTCTCTTTACCGCTCAGTATGCGGGCAATGTTTTGGTAGTGTGCCACATATATGATCACACCCAAAAGGATAAATAATTCAACCAGCTGGCGTTCCTCAAAGTAAAACAACCAGGCGGGCGTTGCTGCGATGGCGATAAGGGCAGCAAGCGAAGATATTCTTGAAAGCGCTGCCACTGTGAGCCAGGTAGTACAGAATATGAGGGCCACCGGCCAGAACAATCCCGTTAGTACACCGATATATGTAGCTACTGCTTTGCCGCCTTTGAACTTGAGCCATACCGGGAATATATGGCCTAACACCGCGCCCAATGAAGCCAGAACGGCGATATCCGGGCCCCATTGCTGGCCGACGAGTGCCGGGATCAGACCTTTGGAGAAATCGGCGAGGACGGTTGCGGCAGCGAGTTTTTTGTTGCCGGTGCGCAAAACATTGGTGGCACCGATGTTGCCGGAACCGATTGATCGTATATCGCCAAGACCGGCAAGTCTTGTGAACACAAGTCCAAAGGGGATGGAGCCGCACAGATATCCCAATAGCAGTGCGACGCTAAAATAGGGCAGAGCCAGGCTCCAGCTAATCGGATCAGGCATTATAATTACGGCTCAAAGTGGTGGATACATCGCCCGGCAACTATGGTTTTCATAACATGGCCTTGCAGTTTTCTGTCTTCAAAGGCGGTATTCTGGCATTTTGATTTGAGTTTTTCCACCTCCAAAACCCACGGCATGCCCAGATCAACGGTTACGAAATCAGCCGGGGCACCAATTTCAAGCCTGCCGCTGTCGAGACCAAGCAGGCGTGCCGGGGTGCAGCTTAGCGCTGAAATTATGCGATCCAATCTGACGTCACCTTCGTGATAGAGAATAAGACTGGCGGGTAACAGCGTTTCAAGACCGACTGCGCCAAAGGCTGCTTCCGCAAACGGGCGACGCTTGCCATCAATGTCCTGAGGGACATGGTTCGACACGATGACATCTATAGTGCCGTCGTCAAGACCCGCCACCAGAGCCTGGCGGTCATCTTCAGAGCGCAGGGGTGGTGACAGTTTGAAAAAGGTTCGATAGGTGCCAACGTCATGCTCATTGAGAACGAGGTGATTGGCACTGACGCCGCAGGTTACCGGCAGACCGCGCGCTTTGGCTGCGCGAATCACCTCTACTGATTTGGCGCAGGATATTTGTGCGGCATGGTATTTTGCCCCGGTGAGTTCAACCAGGCGGATATCGCGCTCCAGCACAATGACCTCGGCGGCATCACAAATTCCCGGCAAGCCTAAGCGCATGGCTGCTTCGCTGTCGTGCATCACACCATTGGCCGCAAGGTCCTCGTCTTCCACATGGTGAATGACAAGGGCGTTGAAATCATTGGCGTAAGATAACAGCCGACGAAATACTGCGGCACTTTTGATGCTGAATGGCCCGTCTGAAAAGGCCACGGCTCCGGCTGCTTTCAGCAGTCCCATTTCTGTCATCTCGTGACCTTCGAGATTTTTGGTCAGGGCTGCCATTGTATGGACATTTACCAAGGCGGTATCGCGGGCGCGGCGTTCAAGGAAATCGACAATGGCGACATCATCAACCACCGGCTGGGTATTGGGCTTGCAGACGATTGTGCTGACACCACCACTGGCGGCCGCAGCGCTGGCTGATCTGAGAGTTTCGAGATGCTCAAAGCCTGGTTCGCCTGAGAAAACCTGCATATCAATCAGGCCCGGAATAAGCAGATGGCCCTGGCAATCAACAATTTCCGTGTCTGGTGAACGTGCTGCTGTAACGCCTGCGCCAACCTCTGAAATTACTCCGCGATCGATTAACAATCCGCCGGTTTCATTAAGGCTGGATGAGGGATCGAACAATCTGGCATTGACGTAAGCCACGGATCTGGCGCTGTGATTATCAATATGTGCGGGAACCAGGGCCATCATGCCACCTTCTGTTCAGGCAGGTTTTGACTTAGTGCGTCCAGCACTGCCATGCGCACCGCCACGCCCATTTCGACCTGTTCGCGAATAACGCTTTGCGGCCCGTCAGCAATGGCGCTGTCAATCTCGACGCCGCGGTTCATGGGGCCGGGATGCATGACCAGGGCGTCAGGTTTGGCGAAGCTCAAGGCTCGGTTTCCCAGTCCGAAGAAATGGTAAAATTCGCGCGCTGACGGGATGAAACTGCCGTTCATACGTTCACCTTGAATGCGCAACATCATCACCACGTCACAATCAACAACGGCTTTGTCAAGGGTGTGAAAAACTTCGACGCCAAGCCGCTCGGCATCCCTGGGTATCAACGTTGACGGTCCGGCGATGCGAACGCGCGCTCCAAGGGCATTAAGAAGCAGTATATTCGATCTGGCGACGCGGCTGTGCAGCACATCGCCGCAAATGGCAATTTTTATACCCTCAATCCGCCCGAGCCGGCGGCGGATGGTGAGCGCATCAAGCAGGGCTTGCGTCGGGTGTTCATGGGCACCATCGCCGGCATTGATGACCGCACAGGAAACTTTTTGCGACAGCAGTTCCACCGCGCCTGCTGCACTATGGCGCACAACCAGAATATCCGGGCGCATGGCATTGAGCGTCATTGCCGTGTCTATCACGGTTTCGCCCTTGCTCATGGAGGACGTGGTGACCGACATGTTCATGACATCAGCGCCCAGACGTTTTCCGGCCAATTCGAATGAGCTTTGTGTGCGGGTCGAGGTTTCGAAAAACAGGTTGATCTGTGTGCGACCGCGCAAGGTGTCGCGTTTTTTGTTGGTTTGCTGGTTTTGTTGAACGTAGGTTTCAGACAGGTCGAGCAAGTGGTTGATATCTTGCGGAGAAAGGTTTTCTATGCCCAACAGGTGAGGGTGGGAAAAAACACTTTCTGTCTGGTTTTTTTCTGCGGTCATTAAAACCGGACTTATAGGTATAATCGGTGGTTTGGGCAAGCAGGATTTTTAATCTGCCAGGCCTTATCCACCTTATCTTGCAGATAAGCGGTCAAGGGCGCCTTGCAGAATGTAGGTAGCCGCCAGCTTGTCAACCAGTTGTGAGCGGCGCTGGCGCGAAGCATCTACCTCCAGCAACGTGCGGGTCACTGCGGCTGTTGATAATCTTTCATCCCACAGGGTTACGGGAATGGGTGAAAACTGTTGCCAGTTGCGCATGTAGGCCCGGGTGGCTTGCGCCCGTGGACCCTCGCTGCCATCCATGTTCAACGGAAAACCCAATATCAGACCACTAACATTGTGTTCTTCACAAAGCTGGGCCAGGCTTGCCGCATTTTGTTTGAATTTGGTGCGTTTCAATGTTTCGAGAGGAGACGCGACTGTTCTGGAGATATCACTTAGGGCCAGGCCGATGGTCGTCGAGCCCAGATCTATCCCGATAAGCCGTGAATGTAGAGGCATGGCGTCGGCCAGTTTGAACAGGTTTTGGCTGGTGTCATCAATCATGGTGAAAATTTAAGAATCATGGTGAAAATTTAAGACCATTTCGAAATTGGTATTGCAAACCCTGGTATCAAAGTATATTAATTGCTTAATAAACAATTAAAAAGAATCAAGTTTTGATTTATAAAGGGGTGGTGATGAAAAACTTTGCTCGATACGCGGGTGGTTTGGCTTGCGTTGCACTTATTCAATCTCCGGCACTTGCCGACGGGCATTATTCTGCAGCCTATGGGGGGCCTGCAACCTTTGGTGATTGTGCGGTTTCTGAAATTAACGGCAAACTCAGTATTGCCGGAGGTGCCGCCAAGGATGATGGTAACAAGGGTGCCGTTTTTCAAAGTGAAGGCAGTGTTTCTTTTCCGATCAATTGCCAGTTTGGTTTGCAGTTGGATGGTGCGTTGGGGAAACTGGATGGAAAAACCACCGGTGGCGTGGCAGCTCATGCTTTCACGCGTGATCCCAACAGCTATCTGCTTGGTGCCTATGGTTCGTATTCCGGTGCGGGCGGTAATGATATCTGGCGTCTCGGGGCCGAGGCTGAGTATTATATTGACAAGGTCACCTTGTCCGGGGTTGCAGGCTATGAGAATTCGGATGAGACTAAAGGCGATGTGTTTGCTGTGCTTGGTGCCTCCTATTATGCAACGGATAATTTCAAGCTCTCGGCAGGGTATCTGCGTTTCCTTGATGTCAGTGCCGCTACCTTCGGGGCGGAATATCAAATTCAGGACATGCCGACTTCTTTGTTTGTTTCAGGACAATTTGGCGGCAAGGGGCATCGTCGGGTTCTGGCCGGTGTGCGCTATTATTTCGGCGGCGCACAGAAAGCCCTGATCAGGCGTGATCGTGAAGATGATCCGCTAAACTTTTTAGGGGTGCTGCTCCGTAATGTCGCTCCACAGGTTGCTGTTGCCCCACCACCGGCAAATGGCGGTGAAGATTGACAGTTGACTCCAGATGCCTGGCCTTTTGGCGGGTCGGTCAACGGCCTGGGTCTGTATCGCTTGGTTTAATCTTCGGAATTACCGGTAAAATTACCCGGTATTAGAGCTTCATATTTCACAGATGTAATCCTCGTGCTTGCCGGTACGGGGATTTTTCAATTCTGTCACCAGTTTGTAGTTGATGGTTAAATCCATGCCCAGCAGGTCGCGAATATACCGGTCCATACCTTGCGTATCCATCTCGGAGGGATCGCAGCCCGGTACAATCCTGATTTCCAGGGTCGTTTCTCCAACCTGTGCCACCTGCCATTGCTTCGGGTTAAGATAGTGGCGGAATTTTTCGGTCATGAAGTCCGGTTGTATCAGAATACCACCGGGAAACCGGAACAAATTTCGCGTTCGCCCATGGATTTTGGATAGCACTGGGAAGGGCAGACCGGATACATCGTTTATGCCGAATGTGGCCAAATCACCCAGGTCATAGCGAATAAGCGGCTGGGCATAATTGTGCAGTGGAGTGACGACAACCCGTCCCATCTCACCAGGCTCACAAGGTCTGTCATGTTCATCGAGTATTTCCAAAAATGTGACTTCTGACTGCACCAGCCAATTGTCACTCGACGGTGACTGCAATGCCAGATAACCACATTCTTTTGAACTGTAACAATCACCGGGGTTGCAGCCAAACACACGAGTAATGATGGAGCGGGTCTCCGGTGTCAGCATTTCTGCGTAAGTCACTATACCGCGAAACTTTAACGGCTCTTCTTCGTCTTCAATCGCCAGCGCAACAGCGCGGAGGTTGGATGGAAAGGAATGCAGGTAATCCGCTTTGATGCGACGTAACCACTCAATCTGGTGATCAACGGGTGTGTTGATGTTAAGGCAATGAAATTGACCGGGCCTGTCAGGCCGCAGGGCGGGGATTGCCCATGAATCATTTTTAAGCCCTTGGGGCCATGTAGCCTCGCCGTGAGAATAACCATGGATTGTCGCAAAACTTTTGCAGTAGTCCAAACCATGCCAGCGGTGAAGGCGCGCCGATATACAACTCCACATTGTGTAGTGAAGCTGGGTAACATTAAAAACAAGCGGTATGCGGGTTGAACCGGAAGTTGCGCTACTTGTGACTTCGCCATGACTGTCGGGAACATTTGTTGAGACCAGCCTGTCTCCAAGCTCAACGGCGTCCTGGCGTTTTAACACCGGGACATCGAGCCAGCCGTCCAGTGAAATCTCGCCATTGGCCCGCACCAGCGGCTTCAGTCTTTTCCTGTAGGTGGGAACAGTTGCTATTGAATGTCTGACGAGTTCGAGCCGCAGGTTGTTTTGACTGGCTATCTGTTGTGCCGGAGTTGCGTGTTCGGTACGCTCAAGCTGCTGCACCATCGCCCGCATCCATTCATCGGGATGTTGGGGGATTTCATCCAGGTCGTAATTGCTCATTTCTTTTGCTTCGCCGGTTTCATTGTTTCAACGTAAACCTGTCAGAACATAAAACAAGGGTCGAGCGAGTTATTTGGAGATAGCACGTGGAAATCAAGCAGCCTTGAGACAATTTTTCTCAGAAAAAGAATAGAGCTAAATATCCAGTACAAGAAGCTTTTCGTTTTTGAATTTGATGCGATCCACTTGGCGCAGGCTGGCTTGAATTGTTGCCAGCAAGAGTGAGGTGTTGACGGGCTCAATCAGGAAATTATCCGCACCCGAATTCAGATCCGACAGTATTTGTTAGTTGTTGGTAGCGCTGGAGCTGAAAATGAAGGGTACTTCGGCCAGTAACGGGTATTTTTCACGCACTTCATTTAAAATCTCGTAACGATTTTCGCGCGACGCGCTGATATTGTACAGGATTAGACCGGGAGAATGTTCGAGGATAGTTTCCAGCCCCTCATCACCGTCTCCGGTCACCAGGACCTTGTAGCCGGCTTCTGTCAGTGTTTTGTAGATATCTTCACTGTGCTTCGGGTAATCATCGATGCAAACGATGGTTGTCATATATCCGCCCTTTTCAATAACAATCACTGTCCCCCAGCAAATTTCCTCCTTCTCCCATTCAGTAGGCGATCTGTATATGATTTCAGCGATAAGCAATTCAAATATAAATTTGATTGAATCGAAGACAATTTTTGTGATTTGATGACAAAATACAGATTTCAAATAGAAAAACTCTTTATAATACAGAAGTGGAACCTTGAAACCTAAAGGACACAACCTATGATAGAAGAATCATATGTGCGCAATATTGGCGCAAGGCTTGTCCTGGAGTGCCTTGATAATTCCAACGTGGTAATAGAACCTCTTTTAAAGCAGGCGGGTCTACAATTATGCGATGTGTATAAGGAAAATGGCTGGGTGCCATTCTATGCTCATGCCCGATTGTTTGACCTTGCGGCCAGGGCGCTGGACGACCCTTGTTTTGTGCTAAAACTTTCCTGTAGTGTTGATCCACGTGAATTTGGTGCGGTGGTTTATATGGGGACCTGCTCTAAAACTCTGGGGGATTCTTTGCTCAACCTGAAACAGTATATTCGGGTTGTGACCGGGGCCTGGAATATGGAAATAGTGATGCAAGGTGAAAATGTTGCTCTTGAGTTCATACCTGATAAATCGGACTTTTTTGATTACCAGCCGGCTACCGAATGGTTTGTTGCCAATCTGATACATTGCTATCAGTTTTTTATCGCCAGGGACTTGCCACCGCGCGAAGTTCACTTCGTTACACGACCGGCAAGTCAGAAACACATTGCTGATTATGAGAAACTACTGGGATGTGAAGTCCGCTTTGGCCAACGCAATTGCCAGGTTATTATAAGCCGTGACCTTCTGGAACACCCGACCAGGAACCCTGATGACCGGCTTTTGGGAATTCTTAAATCACATTGCGATCAGCTTTTGCGTGAGCATGAGTTGGTGCAGTCTGTTTTTTTAAGGGACATACGAAAGAGGATCATCAACCGGTTGCCGGGTGGTGATGCCAAAGCGAAATCTATCGCCAAAGAAATGGGGATGACCGAAAGGACCATGTCACGGCGATTGACGGAAGAGGACACTAGCTTCTCCGAAATTCTCGAGACCTTGCGATACAATCTGGCTATGATCTATATTCAGGATAAAAACCTGTCATTGAAGCAAATCTCTTATTTACTTGGCTATGGCAACCAGAGTGCCTTTAGTGTTGCCTTCAGGCGATGGCGTGGCTGTACGCCAAATAAAGCAAGAAATGCCCAATGGCCTTAGGGCATTTCCGCTTAATTTGAACAGTGTCAGCTTTTTAAAGATTTGTTTTAAGCCAAAATCTTCAAAAAACGATTTCAATTTTTCAGAAAATGCATTAGATAACGCGCTTAACCTCTTGAAGAAATTCGGTTACTTCCGTGCGCATGGTATTGCCGCTCTGGCTCAGTTCGCCGGAAGAATTCTGAACGCTTTCCACCGCGTGCATAGTCTCACTAATGGCTTCCGCAATGGTTGATATGTTTGTTGTGACCGCACTGGTGCCTTCAGACGCCTGAACCACACTGCGTGAAATTTCTTCCGTGGCAGTGCTCTGCTCAACCACGGATGCAGCAATCGCATTGGCGATTTCATTGACCGAGTTGATGGTGGTGCCAATATCACCAATGGAGGCGACCGCCTGGTTGCTGGCTTCCTGAATTGCGCTGATCTGAGTGCCTATTTCATCAGTAGCCTTGGCTGTCTGGCTAGCGAGCTCCTTAACCTCTGCTGCAACCACAGCAAACCCCTTGCCGGCATCACCGGCGCGGGCTGCTTCGATTGTCGCATTCAGGGCCAGCAGATTGGTTTGTTCGGCAATATCGGTAATCATCGAAACCACCAGGCCGATTTTTTCCGATGCTTCAGAAAGACTGCTGATGTCCTGACTGGTTTTTTCGACTTCTTTCACCGCATTCAGGGTAATTTCAGCTGACTGGGTAACCTGCTGGGTGATTTCACCGATTGACTGTGTCATTTCCTCGGTGGATGCGGCGACAGAATTGACGTTTTCCGAAGCACGTGTAGCTTCCTGTTCAACGGTCTGAGCCTGGTCATTGGCGGACTTTGTCAGACTTTCCATAGTTTGCGCCGAAGTCTCCAGTTCGACAGCGGAGGTTTCAACGGTTTTAAGAGCTGTGGTCATTCTATCGTCAAACTGGCCGACAATTTTTCTGAAACCATTTACGCGCTCTTCCATGCCGTCCATGGCACTATTGGCGATGCTGGCAGCCTCGCCAAACGCACCGGTCATTCCGCGCAAAGAAATGCGGCGGAAATACTTGTTTTCTGATACGTATTCCAAAGATGCCCGGGTTTCGCGAATGTAAGCATCAGAACGGTCAATCAGCCGATTGATGGCATGACATAATTCAGCGGCTTCACCTTTTTCGGTAATATCGGTGATGCGGGCCTCGAAATCGCCGTTGGCGACGGCATCACATACTTGGAGAGCTTTGGTAATTGTTGATTTTTGTGAATTAAAAAACATTGAATGCGACTTTCCTAAATTTGAATTTCAGTATCTCAAAGAGCGGCGATAAATTCGTCGTATTCCATGTTTTGTTCTTTCAGTATGTTGCGCAACAGGCTGACGCCCGCTTCCAGACCGGTTTTGCGGTTGGTGTGTTTGTTTTCTTCTGCCAGCAACTGGTCGTAAAGCGGTTTGATTTTGGTATCAATGATTGCGCGTTCGGGGACGCGGCGAGTGGAATGATAGCCAATTATTGAACCGGTAGCACTGCGACTCGGGGTTACATGAGCGATAACCCAGTAATGATCACCGTTCTTGCATCTGTTAATGACATAAGCAAAAATTTCACGGCCATTTTGAATGTGCTCCCAAAGAAGAGCAAAAACGGATCGCGGCATATGGGGATGGCGGATCATATTATGAGCCTGACCCTTGCATTCCTGTTCGGTATAGCCGGCAATCCGCAGGAAAACGTCATTTGTGTACGTCAGGTGCCCCTTGAGATCTGTCTTGCTGACAATCAGTTCATCTTCTTCAAAATATTGCTCTACCCCGGTAACTGAAGTTTCACGCGCCATCGTTCTCTTTCCCTATTTTACAATTCGTATGGCCTGGCGGCCAAATTAATGTTCACTAATGCGAATCGATGTGCCCAACAACATATTCACACTAACATTTTGGACGAAACTAATTAACAAAGACTAAAAGTGGTATAAAATGTAAGGTAAATCTAAGGTTGTGTTCCATGTTTTGGAAATGTTGTTCTGTATTTCGGAATAAACTGTTATGGTCAGGGGGCATCCTGCCGCTAACTTAGTGTAAAATCTCTGTCGTAATTTTGATTATGAGGAGGTAAATTCAAAGAGTGGCAATGAACCTGTGGTACTCCGTTTGGCGCTCACGCAAAAAATCATGCAAAAACTCCATACCTGCTTCCATGCCGGTTTTGCGATTGGAGTGTTTGTTTTCTTCCGTCAGAAGTTGATCATAAAGGGGGATGATTTTTTCCATAACGATGGAGCGTTCCGGTGCCCGGCGGGTGGAATGGTAGCCGATAATTTCTCCTGAACGGTTGCGGCTGGCGCTGACATGGGCGATGACCCAGTAATGGTCCCCATTTTTGCAGCGGTTGATTACATAGGCAAACACCTCACTGCCTGCCTGGATGGTTTGCCATAAAAGGGCAAAAACACATCGAGGCATTTGAGGGTGGCGTATTATGCTGTGGGGCTGGCCTTTCAGTTCGCGGGCATTGTACCCGGCAATGTGTGAGAACACATCGTTGGTATAGGTCATGCGTCCTTTTAGGTCGGTTTTGCTGACGATAAGTTCATGATCTTCAAAGAACCGCTCGACACCGGTGACAAAAGTTTCAACCGTCATGTTGGTTTTTACCCTCAGCTCTACATTTTCATCTAACCACTGGTCGGATTTCCGGTTAGTGGTAACGAATAGCAGTGCGCCCCAACACGCTGGTGAAGGGGAACGTGGGCGAAAAAGATTAAAAAACAACTAATGGTGGTGATATACTTTTAAAAAACCTAAGGTTGTGATCGGGTAAAAACCCAGGACAATCCATCTGACAGGTCTTCGCGGTATTTGTAGCCGCCGGATTTGAACGACTTGAGGTCTTCGCTGGACTTCAACCGGTTGACAATTATGTGTCGCGCCATCATGCCGCGCGCCTGTTTGGCAAAAAGGCCAATGATACGGGCCTGATTGTCTTTCACCTCCTTGAAGACCGGGGTGATGACCGGAACCGTCAGCTGTTTTGGTTTAACGGCCTTGAAATATTCATTCGAGGCGCAATTGACAACGCAAGTGTGGCCCTGGTCTGCGACAATGGCGTTGATTTTATCGCTCAATCTGTCACCCCAGAATTCATACAGGTTTGCCGCACGTGGCGGTTGAAACTTTGCCCCCATTTCCAGCCGATATGGCTGTATCAGGTCAAGAGGCCGCAGCAATCCGTAGAGACCGGACAGAATGCGCAAATGATCCTGGGCAAAAATCAAATCCTCCTCGCTCAGGGTTTTGGCATCGAGACCGACATAGGTGTCGCCGTTGAATACCAGGGCGGCCTGCTTGGCATTGGCCAGGGTGAATGGTGTTTTGAAAGCTTGGTAACGCTGGTAATTCAATTCGGCAAGGGCATCACTGAGCTTCATGGTTCGTGCCAATTCAGACCGGCTCAAGTTGCGCGCGCGGGCAACCAGCTTTTCCGCCTGCTCGATAAGGTCGGGCCGGGTGTGGGTATCGATTGACGGGTCGGTTTCGAAATCCAGTTTTTTGGCGGGAGAAATGAGCGCGAGCATGGGTCATCCGTTCTGTGATATTCCGGTTGTTTAGCGGGGTTGAAAATAGTCGCTTTGGTTTGGGGCTACAATGACAATATTGCCTGAGTTGGCAAGTTTTCTATTTCTGGCGTACAATGACACAAGAATCAAAAAAACTTTCCCGGCTGGTTATCTCAAATCACCCAGAACCCACATTGTGACTATAATTAGGGAATCCCGCCGCCCACTTGTTAGGCCACCATGCCCGCGTTACCGCCCACAGACCTGTTTACTAAAATCACGGCTTAATTTGTCAGTAGAATTGCGTGGTGGGCGAAGTTGTCGGGCAATGTACGCGGCAGTATCTGGGCCTTGCTATCGGCTGGTGTTGCCATCATCCAGATCACCCTGGTCAAAATCCTCGGTGAGACACTTCATCTCACTGAAATAATTTTTTTCCGGCAATTATTTATATGGGGTGTGGTTTTGCCGGTTATGGTGCGTAATTTCCCCGAGGCGTTCAAAACCAGATATTACGGACTTCATGCCTTGCGTATTGTGGGCGCATTGGCGGCTATGCTGCTGGGGTTCGCCGCGGTTATAAACATGCCTTTGGCGGACGCAACAACAATAGCATTTTCCAAATCCTTCTTTGTGACGATTTTTGCCATATTTTTTCTCGGCGAAAGCGTCGGCCACCGACGGTGGTTTGCGGTTGGCGTTGGATTTATCGGCGTGATAATTGTTATGCAGCCTGGTGGTGAAGGCGCATCTTTTGGACTGTACGGCCTGATGGCCCTGGGCGGGGCGGCAGGCGCTGCCATGGTCATGGTGATTATCCGCAGGATTTCACAAAGCGATGCAACCATTACCATTCTGGCCTATCAATCCATCGGTGTGGGGGTGGTGATGATTATCCCGACAATCTGGTATTGGCAAACACCAAATCTGTATGAGTTTGGATTGCTGGTTGGTCTCGGTTGTATCAGTGTTCTGGTGCAGACTTTCAACATTCACGCCTATAGAGCGGGCGAAGCAAGCGCTATTGCCTCGCTTGATTATACCAGACTGATCTACGCCCTGATCATTGGCTTCCTGCTGTTTGGTGACTGGCCGGATGAAACTGTCCTCATTGGTGCTGCAATTATTATCGGTGCAGCCCTTTACACCATCCACCGCGAAGCCCGGGTTGGCCAGAAACTAACACGCATCGAGGAAAACACCGGCATTTCGGGGGTGGAAAAAGACTGAGGCCCTAGCTTATGAGCTTGTAGATGCGCTTGCGGGTGGCCATGCCACGCTGGGCCTTGTTGGTATACCAGCCGCCGGTTTTTGACGTGTCGATCCCACTGAAGCTGCGCGATTTCGAACTGTTGGCCGTATTTTTGCCAGAGACAGTGAACAGGCCAGTGATACCGAGTGCCGCGATGAAGCCGGCGAGCAAGGTACATAAGGTTTTTTTACGCATGTCGATCCTCCATCCGTTCATCATTTCCAATAGAATCACTATGGCGGTGAATTGTCGCGAAATTTGGGCAACAGACATTGTTGAGGTGCGAATGTGATGGTCAGAAGAGATCAGGAGCGGGAGGTTTTTGCGACTTCTGCCTTAATGTATCGCCCCGGATCGTCGCCACGGGTCTTCCATCGATACCTGACCGGGGCGTTATAAGCCTTCCGGCAGTTTGATTTTTTGGGAGACGCAGGATGGATTGCTTCATCGGTCGTTGCTTTTGCGGCACCGTGACAAGGGGGGCAAAACTGATTGTTAAAATATTAGACGTGTGACAAATAGGATACATACTTCCAGGTATGTTACGTGTAATATTTTATTAAGATTCGATACTGTGGAGGGTTTGGGGATATGAAAAAAGCACTGGCCGGTTTAGCCTTGCTGGCAATGACTTCCACTGGAGCACTGGCACAGGAGGCCGGTCCTTTGTATAGCTGGGGTGGGCTTTACGGTGGCGTCACACTTGGGTATGGTTTTGGTGATGCGGAGCAATCCAGCACGTTTGGGCCCACACAAAACACCGAAGATATGGATGGGGTGGTCGGTGGAATTGTCGCCGGCTATAATTTTCAGAAAGAAAATCTGGTTTTTGGTTTTGAGGTGGATGCATCTCTGTCTGACATATCCGGAAGTTCGGGACCAGCGGCCGGGAAAACCTGCTTTGTCGGAACAAACGGCTGCAATCAGCAGATCGAAAAAATGTTTACAGCAAGAGCACGTGTTGGCTATGCGTTCAACAATGTGATGCCGTTTTTGACAGCGGGCGTGGCGCTTGCTGATGTGGTTGAGGATACCAATACACCAGGCACCGATATAGCTGATTGGGAAACCGGTTTTGTTTTTGGTGGTGGTATTGAAGTTGCCGGTGATAATAACTGGCGCTTTCGGGCAGAATATCTCGGCACCAATTTAAGCAGCTCAAGCAATACTGTTGCCGGCTTCGTTAGTACAAACGATGTTGAGACAGTGCATGTTTTTCGAGTTGGTATTACTAGAGTCTTCTGAAGCAGTTCAAGGCCCGAGCCAATTTGAAGGTGGTGAAATCGCCTGATGCGTTGCTTTTCCCGCAGCGCCGACATTCAGTGGTGATTTCAAAAGGTCTCCTGTTGGCCCTGTACACTCAACCTTCGAAAAAAAATCTTGCTTTCTGGCTTCTGACTTCGCTGGCGATGAAATCGCTTACGGTTTTTATGCGGGCGAGTTTGCGCATGTCTGAGTGGACGATGAGCCAGAAGGAGCGGGTCAGCTGGACTTTTTCGGCCAGGACCGGCACGAGGTCCGGCTCGTTGGCTGCCATGAAGGTGGGCAGGACGCAGATTCCCGCACCGGCTCTGGTGGCGACCATCTGGGCTATCAGGCTGGTTGACGACAGCTTGGAGTGCAGGGATTTTGAGATTTGCGGCAGGTAATCCAGCTCCTGGGTAAAAATAAGATCATCAATGTAGCCGATGATGCGGTGATCGCCCAGTTCTGTCAGGTTTTTTGGTGCCGGAGTGTTCTCCAGATAAGCCTTGGATGCGTAAAGGCTCAAGGTATAATCAGTCAGTTTGCGCGAATGTAACCGGCCTTCTCGCGGACGTTCCAGACTGATGGCGATATCGGCTTCGCGTTTGGACAGGGAGAATACGCGTGGCCGGGCAACGAGCTGAATGTCGAGGTCACGGTGGATGAGAGAAAGTCTGGCGAGGCAGGGGGCGAGGAAATAGGTGCCGAAGCCTTCCGGTGAGCCAATGCGTACGGCACCACTCAAGGCATAGTCGGAACCGGATATTTCACCCTGAGCGGCAATGGCCACGCTTTCGAGTTCTTCAGCACAAACCAGCAGCTTGTTGCCTTGTTCGGTGAGCGTATATCCTTGCGGGCGGCGTTCAAACAACCTGGCATTCATGTCCCTTTCCAGATTGCTGATGCGGCGCGAGACCGTTGTGTGTTCAGCACCGAGCAGGCGGGCGGCAGCTGTTAATCGTCCACTTCTGGCGACTGCGAGAAAAAACCTTAGATCGTCCCAGTTATAAGGAGTAGACTGCATGTGTTTTGGCTTTCGTATGGGGATAAACGCACAATGGATTATTAAAAATTACCATAGATGTGCATTTTTAAACAATGCTATTCTGAATTTCAACACTTAGAGATATTTGTTTTGAGGGAAAATATGACTACTGAGCTCTATCATTTTATTGGCGGCAAGCGCGTTGCCGGAACTTCTGGAAAATTTGCTGATGTTTTAAATCCTTCCACCGGTGAGGTGGATAAGCAGGTGCCGCTGGCCAGCACTGAGGAATTGAACGCAGCCGTTGCCAATGCCAAAGAGGCCCAGGTGGGCTGGGCAGCGCAAAACCCGCAAAAACGTGCTCGTGTCATGTTCAGGTTTTTGGAACTTTTGCGCGATGAAAATGACAGTCTGGCCGAAATGCTGTCGCGCGAACACGGCAAGACCATCCCTGATTCAAAAGGTGATATTCAGCGCGGCTTTGAAACCGTCGAGTTCGCCTGTGGCATCCCTCATCTGCTCAAAGGTGAATTCACCGAAGGGGCGGGACCGGGCATTGATATGTATTCCCTGCGCCAGCCCCTGGGCGTGGTCGCCGGAATTACGCCGTTTAACTTCCCCGCCATGATCCCGATGTGGAAGTTTGCACCTGCCATAACTGTTGGTAATGCCTTTATTCTCAAACCATCAGAGCGTTGTCCCTCAGTGCCACTCAGGCTGGCGGAACTTCTTCATGAAGCGGGCTTGCCCGCCGGTGTTCTCAATGTGGTCAATGGTGACAAGGTTGCTGTTGATGGCATTTTGGATAATGAAGATATCAAGGCGATTGGATTTGTCGGATCATCGGCAATAGCCGAATATATCTATGCGCGCGGAACTGCAAATGCCAAACGCGTACAATGTTTTGGCGGCGCCAAAAACCACATGATCATTATGCCTGATGCTGACCTTGATCAGGCTGCTGATGCGCTTATCGGGGCGGGCTACGGCTCGGCCGGTGAACGCTGCATGGCAATTTCAGTTGCCGTTCCCGTGGGCGATGCAACAGCCGATGCGCTGCTGGAAAAGCTGGTGCCGCGGGTCGAAAGCCTGAAAATCGGACCCTATACGGATCTCGAAGCTGACTATGGTGCAATGGTGACGCAACAGGCGATGGAGCGGGCCAAGGATTACGTTCAGATTGGCCTTGATGAAGGCGCTGATCTGCTGGTGGATGGTCGCGATTTTACCATGCAGGGTTATGAAAACGGCTATTACATGGGTGGCTGCCTGTTCGACAAGGTCACTAAAGACATGAAGATTTACAAGGAAGAAATCTTCGGTCCGGTGCTGTCGGTGTTGCGCGCCAAGAATTATGAAGAAGGCTTAAATCTTGCCAGTGACCATGAGTATGGCAATGGGGTTGCGATTTATACCCGTGATGGCGATGCGGCGCGCGATTTTGCTTCGCGTGTAAATGTCGGCATGGTTGGTGTCAATGTACCGATACCGGTGCCGCTGGCGTATTACACTTTTGGTGGCTGGAAACGTTCGGGTTTTGGTGATCTTAACCAGCATGGGCCTGATTCAATCAGATTTTATACCAAAACCAAAACCGTAACGTCGCGCTGGCCATCGGGAATAAAAGATGGTGCGGAGTTCAGTATACCCACTATGGAGTAGCGCGTGATCGGCATCAATTATGTCTGTTTGGGAAAACCATGACTATAAATGTTAAAACCAGCGGGTCATCATTGCCGGTGGATAATGAGGATTTGGGGATTGTTTTTAATTCCCATTTCCTCGTCGCCGACCCCCATCCCCTGTTCGCCCAGGCGTTGTGTTCATTATTGCGCAAATACGGCGCACAAAACGTACAATGCGTTGATGAATATGCCGATATTGTCAGACTGGGGAAAAATCAGCCGGGTACAATCCTGATATTCAATATGAGTACACCGGGGGCAAAAGGTGTTTTGGGCCTCGATAGAATATTGCGTAACTTCAAGGCGAAATCTGTCATTGTTGTGCTGGAACATGAAGATATCGCGCTTGAAAATTTTTGCCTTGAACGCGGTGTCGCCGGTATTATTTCCATGTTGTATACGCCGGAACAGATCAGGGCTGTTGTCACAGCTGTGATGCTGGGCGAGGTAAATAGTCCCACGCGGACAAATCCTCTCAAAGAAGGGGACGATGACAGGGCGCGGCTGTATCGGCAAATCTCAACCCTGTCGCCCAAGGAAACTCTGGTGTTTACGCACCTCAGGGAAGGGTGTTTGAACAAGCAGATTGCCCACAGGCTTGAGCTGTCGGAAGCGACGATTAAATATCACGTGGGCAATATACTGCGAAAACTCAAATGTCACAGCCGCACCCAGGCCGCAGTCATTGCCAACAGGCACGGATTTTAACGTCAGACTTCATCAAGCGCATTATAGCCGTAGAGCCAGTCGTATTTTCTCAACAACAGGCCCGGCGCAGCGCGTGAGGCTTTCATCGCCATATTGCGTAACAGGCGTTGATGACCGCTCAAATGAAACAGGGTGGCATTGTCGCGCGCGGTTTCACTTACCCGGCCGGTTCTGGTGGTGCGGAGGGTTTCGTAAGCGCGCAAGGCAGCTTGCGGGTTGCCAAGATTATTTTTCAAAAATCCGGCCAAAATCCAGGCATCTTCAATCGCCATAGCGCCACCTTGAGCCAGAAACGGCAACATGGGGTGTGCTGCATCGCCCAGAAGCGTTACCTGACCGCTGCCCCAGACAGGCGCCGGGCTGCGATCATACAAGGCCCAGGTGCGCCACTCGGGAACTTGTTGCAACAAGGTGTATGCGGGCTTTGCCCAGTTTTCAAACCGTGGCAATAATTCGTCGCGGTTGCCGCATGTTGACCAGCCATGCGGTGGGTCAGGCGATTCTATAATGGCGACAATATTAAGGAGTTGACCACTGGAGACAGGGTAGTGGACAAGGTGGGCGCGGTGGCCGAGCCACAGGCCGGTTTGCTGGGCCTGAAACATTTCTGCAACCCGGTCGCGCCGCACCACAGTGCGCCAGGCCACCTGGCCGGTGAATTGCGGGGGACCGTCGCCCAGAACCTGTTGGCGCACTGTTGAGCGTGAGCCATCGGCACCGACAAGAACGCGGGCGCAAAACTCCTCACCGCCGACGGTTTTAACGACAACATTGCCGTCCTCTTCGGTGAAGGCATCCAGTGCCGAAGAATATTTGAGTTCAATACGGCTGGAATTTTCAACCTGCGATCGTAAGGTCTTGTGTAAATCAGCACGGTGAATAACAGCGTATGGGGCATTATGGCGTTGCTGCATGTGCGGAATTAGCGGCATATGGGCTAAAGCTGCACCGCTTTTGCCATCATACATGACGATTTTTTCAGGAAATTGCGCCTGTTTTGTCAATTCGGGCTCAAGGCCCAGGTGTTTTAGAATATGAAACGCATTGGGGCCGAGCTGAATACCGGCGCCGACTTCAGCCGGGGCGTGGAATTTTTCCAGTATCAGCGTGGTGAAGCCCTGCTTTTCCAGACACAGCGCACATGCCAGTCCCCCGATGCCGGCACCTGCAATAATAACGTCTGGTTTCATTGAGCCGCTCTACGTGCATCCGGCTGGATGGGTCTCATGCGGTTTCAGGGTGGGATTATGACGGTAGAGGGTTGAGCAATAGGGGCAGACAATCTCTTTTTCATCACCCATATCGAGAAAAATATGGGGATGGTCAAACGGTGCTTTGGCACCGATACACTGAAATTTTTTGGTACCGATTTCTATTTTATCAACACCAATATCATTGTGAAAATTGGGAATTGTATTTTCCGCCATCTCATACTCGCTTTTGCGCTTAGTATTATGTAATAAGAATCGCTGCTAGATTATACAAAGACCAGGATAATTGAAAGCCAATACCAACGGAGATGCGGTTAAGTGGAGTCTTTTGTAACTGACAGTGTCGAAATTGCCTATGAGGTTATCGGCGATGGAGAGCCGATATTGCTGATTCACGGCTTTGCCTCCAATGCGTATGTAAACTGGCGCGATACCGGTTGGGTGCAGACCCTGGAAAATGCCGGTCGCAGGGTTGTTCTGATTGACAATCGCGGCCATGGCCAAAGCCAAAAGCTTTATGATACCAAGGATTACGGCGCTCCAGTTATGGCCGCAGATGCGGTGGCTCTGCTGGATCACCTTGGCCTCTCCCGGGTCGATGTCATGGGCTATTCCATGGGCGCGCGTATCACTGCTTTTATGGCGATAAATCACAAGACTTACGTCGGCCGCGCCATTTTTGCCGGTCTTGGCATCAATATGGTCAAGGGCGTGGGGGACCCGGAGCAGGTGGCCGCAGCACTGGAGGCTGAAAACATTGATGACATTGCCAATCATGGTGCAAGGATGTTCCGGTATTTTGCCGAGCAGACCAAAAGCGACCTTAAGGCGCTGGCCGCCTGCATGCGCTCGTCGCGGCAGAAGATCACGCCCCAACAGCTGGCGGGCATAGAGGCACAGGTTCTGGTGGCGGTGGGGACGGATGATGCAATTGGCGGTTCTGCCTCAGAACTCTCAGTGCTTATTCCCGGAGCCAGGGCGTTGGATATTCCTGGCCGCGATCATATGAAAGCGGTTGGCGACAAGGTCTATAAACAAGGCGTGGTTGATTTTCTGGGTCAGGAAAACCAATGAACAGACCGGTTGCGCAAACCGTGATGCAGCGGGCGTCATTCACGGGCTTCGAAGGGAACGCAATAGCCGCTGATCAATGGCCGGGTGAGGGGCTGTATCCGATCCTGCTTGCGCCCGGTGGCGGGCAGACCCGTCATGCCTGGGGTGGCACCGGCAAACGGCTGGCGCAACTGGGGTTTCATGTGACATCTATCGATCAGCGCGGTCATGGTGAAAGCGCGTGGCCGCAAAGCGGTGATTATTCCTATTCAGCCTTTGCCAAAGACCTGGTTTGTGTGGCGCAACAGCTGAAATCCGCCACCGGCCATGCGCCAGTGGCTATCGGGGCATCTTTGGGCGGCATCGCCGGTCTGTGCGCCCAGGGGAGGGATTCAAGTGTTTTGTCGGGGTTGGTTCTGGTTGACATCACACCTACAGTGAAAGTTGCCGGGGTGGAAAAAATCCTGAGCTTTATGGCAGCAAACATTGATGAAGGTTTTGCTACACTGGAGGAGGCTTCAGATGTTATTGCTAGGTATCTGCCCAATCGCACGCGCCCCAAAAACCTCGATGGCCTGGCAAAAAACCTCCGCCGGGGTAAGGACGGGCGATATCGCTGGCACTGGGATCCGCGCTTTCTCGATAACCGCCAGTCGGGCAAGAATCAGCGTGATGACCTGCAGGCCGAGATGATAGCGGCGGCCAAAAGCCTCACCATTCCCACCTTGCTGGTGCGGGGGAAATCAAGTGAACTGGTTAGTGAAGACAACGTCGCCGAGTTTCTCGATCTGGTGCCCCACGCCGATTTTGTTGACGTAACCGATGCCAGTCATATGGTTGCGGGCGATCGCAATGATCGGTTCAGTGATGCGGTTGAGGGTTTTGTTCAACGCTATTCCAGCAAAAAACCGGATATGGTGAAATTTAAATAAAGTCGCCAAAACAATGATTTGAGCGGTTTCATTGAGGAAATGATTCTTTTTTTGTTTCGGAACAGTAATTGAGAAATTATGGATGTTTGCCCCGTTCGTGTTATGTTATGGCAAATGCAGGAACTCAAGGTGAGCCTGGGGTTCTATGGAAAACGTAATTATAGAGGGTCTGAGGGTTAAGAACCTTCGGATTTGACATTTAAAATGACACAGCCTGTTACGCGCGTCCGCGCCGAGGTATTGGATAGTTGTGACCCGGTGTGGTCACGCATTACGGCGGAGGCTGAAGAAGTTGTTTCGCGTGAGCCGGAACTGTCAAGTTTTGTGTTCAACACCGTTCTCAACCATAACAAGCTTGAAGATGCCATCAGTTTGCGGCTGGCGCAATTATTAGGCACGGCTGACGTGGGCGCATTACAGCTGCGTACGGTTTTTTGTGAAGCGCTTGAGGCTGATAGCGATATTGGTGCCGCCATTCGCGCCGATATTGTTGCCATTAATGATCGCGACCCGGCGTGTCATCGCTATCTTGCACCGGTGTTATACTTCAAGGGTTTCCATGCGGTACAGACCTCGCGCATTACCAACTGGCTGTGGCGGCAGGGGCGGCAGGATTTTGCCACCTATATTCAAAGCCGGGCGTCTGCCGGTTTTGGCGTCGATATCCATCCCGGTGCCAGCGTTGGCCGCGGCATTATGATTGATCATGCCACCGGCGTGGTGATTGGTGAAACCGCTGTAGTTGAAGATGATGTTTCCATTCTTCACGGTGTTACCCTTGGTGGTACCGGCAAAGAAGGTGGTGACCGCCATCCAAAGGTGCGCCGTGGTGTATTGCTCGGGGCAGGGGCGATAATTTTGGGCAACATCGAAGTGGGCGAATGCGCCAAGGTTGCCTCGGGCAGTGTGGTTTTGCACGATGTTCCCGCCAACCGCACGGTGGCTGGTGTGCCGGCAAAAGTTGTCGGCTATTCAGGCTGTGATGAACCGGCGCGTAAAATGGATCATATGATTGAAGAAACCGACACCGAATAAGGCCGGTTTTGACACCCATCTTAAATCAATGAATTGGCCTGTGTGTATGTGACCACGCAGGCCACTGCTATTGTTGACATCATCCTTGCGATATATAAAAACTATACCGATCAAACAGCAGCATACCCTATGACTTACCCAGGAGAAAACAAGTGAATCCCGAAGATATTCTGAAAGTGGAAAAATACCTGCGGTCCCTGTTCCGGCTGGATATTATCGAGGTGCGCCAGCGCCCGCAGAAAAGTGATTCTGCCGAGGTTTATATCGGTGATGAATTTATTGGTGTCGTTTATGCTGATGATGACGATGATGATGATGAACAGTCGTATTCGTTTCAGATGGCGATTTTGGGGTTTGATCTGCAATAAGCGGTGTAATCGTTTTGTCCCGGTATTTTCCTGCGTCAATTGAGCCAGATCAAAGCGGCAGAGGGCTATAGCTTTTAGCAAGTCTGTAATATCAATCTTCATTGAGGTTTCAAACATGGCCTACCAGACAATACTTGCATTTTTAAGTGAAGAAAAAAGCGCCGAACGGGTGCTGGCAGCGGCGATTGCGCTGGCAAACAAAAGCGATGCCCATTTGATCGGACTGCATGTAGCGCCGGTTTATCATGTGTATGCCACGGTTGCTGTGGATTTTTCCGCAGAAATTCTCGATGCCCAGAGCAATGCCCTGGAAATAGAAGCACAAGGGTTAAAGAAAATATTCGAAAAAATGACGGGAAAAAACGCCGTCAGGCGCGAATGGCGCAGTATTCAGGTCAATTCAGCGCTTGTGTCGGAAGCTGTGGTCAACCATGCGCGCAGCGCCGATGTGGTCGTTGCCGCACAGCGCGATCCCGACCAGGATGATATTGATGTTACCCGGGTTCTGGAGCAGTTGCTGATAGACAGCGGGCGACCCGTGTTGATGGTTCCTTATGCGGGGACCCACGTTGACTTTGGCAAGAACATTACACTTGCATGGAATGCCAGTCGTGAATCCGCCCGGGCCACTGCTGCGGCATTACCGTTGCTGAAGATGGCGGAAAAGGTGACTGTTTTGTGGGTTAATCCGCAATCGGAAAATGGCGATACAATGGACGTTCCCGGTGCTGATATAGCCAAATATCTGTCGCGGCACGGCATCAGCGCTGAAATCGATAATTCCAGAACCAGACTGCCGGAAGTTGGTGACGAAATTCTGTCACGGGTCTCTGACAATGGCAGCGACCTTCTGGTAATGGGAGCTTATGGCCATTCGCGATTGCGTGAGTTGGTATTCGGTGGTGCCAGCCGACATATTCTCAAAAATATGACTGTGCCGGTTTTGATGGTCAACTGATTTAAGGCTTGCCTCACGGCAGGTCATGGCGTTGATGCCATGTTTTTCTCAGACGATCTCCTTTGCCTTTGAAAAATCCCCCGGTTGGCTCAAATTCCTGCAGGCGATCAATACGAAAGTGCCGGAAGTCTGAGCGAAGTTCACACCAGGTGGTGAGTATGATGACATCAATGTAGTAGAGAATTGCCAATGGTAATATGATACGCCGGGTGTGGTTTTGTTCGGCATCAATATAGACAAGCTGCAATTTTTCCTCGTCACGAATGGCACGGCGCAGACAGTTGATCTCAATCGTTGAAAAAGGAATGTCATTCCAGCCCGACACATGGAGGGTTTCTTTGCCAAAATGAGCTTTGCCCTCGTCAGGCAACACATCACTAATCTTCTTTGCAACCTGCCGGGCAGCATGCTGCAAGCCGGTATCTCCGGTGCGGCGCAACAATGCCAACCCGACGACAATTGCTTCAATCTCCACGGTACTGAAGGCCAGAGGCGGCAGGTTAAACCCCGGTCGCATGATGTAGCCGATACCTGCTTCACCATCAATGGGAACGCGCATGGATTGCAGCGCCGCAATATCACGATAGGTCGTGCGCTTTGATACGCCCAATGTCTCACTAATTGCCAGTGCTGTCAGGGGCGCGGAAGCGCTTCTGAGCAGTTGGATAATTTCATACATGCGCAGTGATCGGCTCATCAGTTTCATCCTTTGCGAGCAGGCTACACCATCACTGCTGCCAGCTAGATGTCAGCAGTGTGATGCTAAACC
>JAJRTY010000129.1 GCA_024278055.1 Alphaproteobacteria bacterium
ATTTCTAAACCAGAAGGGTCTTTCAGACGATGTCCGGTAAGGGCGCAGTCCCAAAACGATGCGTTTGGCCATAAACTTTGAAAGTTTTTGCGTGCCATCGTCCGGCGTTGAAGAAACCAGGGCCTGACTGACATTGGCCTTATCCATGCGCGCCACCACATCCGCAACAGGATATTGCTCCCAGGCCTTGCTGGAATAGTGCATATGGGTATCGAATATCGGTCCGCTAAAGGGTAAATCGACCGCCGCGGCCACAGGGCGGACAGCCGCAAAAAGCATAACCAAAAACAGTATTAAAGCGCGCATGGCTGTTTTTAGCACATTTAGATAACCAGGCCAACGACTGTGGCAACTCAAGCTTTTTGAATTGCTGTGTAAGAGTTTGGACCGTTATGCACTCAACAAGGTTTTCTGATCTGCGATTGCTTCATCCTGGTCAACAAAATTCATCCAGCGGTCAATCATTTCGCTGAGCTTTGCCGGACTTACCGGTTTCGACAGATAGTCGTCCATCCCGGCCTGCAGGCATTTGTCCCTGTCGCCAGTGATCGCATGGGCGGTCACCGCGACGATCGGCACATGGTGTTCACTTCCCTGCTCTTCCTTGCGAATTGCCCTGGTAGCCTCAAAACCATTCATCACCGGCATTGATACATCCATCAAAATCAGCTTGGGGCGGTAAAGCACGTTAAAGTCCAACGCCTGGGCGCCATTTTCGACGATCTTGTAACACCAGTCGGAGGCCTCCAGAATCTGTTCGAAGACAATCTGGTTAACCTCATTGTCTTCGGCAACAAGAATATCGATCTCGCCTGGATCAGGCAGTTCGCTCTCCTGTTCATAATCGCTTCCATGCAGTTCGCCTGCATGGTTCAACATCTTGTTCCAGCTGTTTGATTCAATACCACTCGATGTCCTCAATGCGCTGGAAATGGCCTTGAGCAATCGATGGGCCGAAGCCGGTTTAACCAGACATTCCGCCACACCCAGCATTGAAAACAATTGGCCATCATCCATTTCATCAACCGATGAGAGCATAATGATCGGCATTTGGGCCAGCACGGCACTTTCCTGCAAAGTTCTTGCAACATCGCCGCCAGTCATGCCAGGCATCTGGTAATCAAGGATCACCAGATCATAGCCCGATGCATCGTCCACCGCCTGATTTGCCATGGCAATTGCCTCCGGGCCGCTGGCAGCGGTTTCTTTATCAAATTTCCACTTGCTCAACTGTTCGTAAAGAATAGAACGATTAACCGCATTGTCATCGACAACAAGTACCCGCGCGCCAGCAAAGTCCCTGTTTTCCAAAGGCATTCGAACCACATCGCCGTCAACCGGCAATGTCAGATCAATTTCGAAGGTCGAGCCGGCACCAAGCTGGCTTTCAACGCCAATCTTGCCGCCCATCAAATTTACCAGCGACGAAGAAATTGGCAAGCCAAGACCGCTGCCCTCATGTTGGCGGGTTGCTGATGTATCAGCTTGCGTGAATTTATCAAAAATGATCGCGCAGTTTTCCTGCGAAATGCCAATGCCGGTGTCTTCAATCAATATTTTCAGTCGCACCGCGCGGCCGCCATCAAGCAGTTTCCCCGATACATCGACCAAACAATGCCCGACCTCGGTAAACTTGCAGGCATTGCGCAGCATATTGGAAAACAACTGCCTGATCCGGGCCTTGTCGCCAACAACCATATCCGGCAGTGTCGGTGAAACCCTAACGACAAGTTCGACATTTTTTTCAGCAAATCCCGGCGAAATCATCAACGATACTTCTTCGATCATTTCAACCAGATTAAAAGGTGCCGGATCGAGCTTCATTTGTCCGGCTTCTATTTTCGAAAAATCCAGCACATCATTAATTGTCGACAGCAATGAAGCGCCAGACTTTACAATGACATCGGCGAACATTTTTTGTTTTTCATTGAGATCGGTCTTGGCAAGCAATTCAGCCATGCCCATGACGCCATTCATCGGTGTCCTGATTTCATGAGACATATTGGCAAGAAATTCGGATTTGGCAATATCGGCATTTTTTGCCGTTTTCTGTGCATCTTTCAGCACCTGGTTCATATTCTGAAGTTTTTTGCGCTGGTGAAGGAAGTACAGAAATGACGGATAGGCACAAATGAGAACCACAACCGCACCAAAACCCACATCATAGACCAGCCGGTCCATTTCTCCGCGCACATAGAGGTTGAGGATCGATAGCGCCGCGACAACCAGTTGCATAATAAGGACAAGCCCTGTCGCGACCAGAAATGTCTTTTTCATTTGATGTGTGCCCAACAATTGCATCTGGGCGTATTACTATACGATCCGAATTAAATAATTGTTATCCAAACTCTTACCAAAGGGAAGATAGTCGAAGAAAACCGAAGAAACACGGAGTTTACAGCATCGGAAAAATTACCTGAAAAAATATAAACAGCGCCAATAGTGTCACCACAAACCAAATAATCGCGTTCTTCACGGTGTTGTTTCCGGTAAACAGCACCGCCGCGCCTGCAACTGAAAACGGCAGCCAGATATAGGAAAAATTGACCATGTCTGTTTCTGAAAGCGTGTTGAAAAATGCCAGATAAATCAACGCTGCGGCAGCAACGCCACCATACAGCATAATCTTCGCAATACGATTTGAGATTGTCATATTTCTCTCCGGTTATTGAACCCCACTCTTAAGTTAACCGGATTGTCACAAAGGAAACAACCGGCACCATTCAGTTGGCCCGTCTAAAAGCGTCAACGCACAATGGTGATTTTGTGCGCCGCACGGGTAATTGCCGTATAAAGCCACCTTTGAGCATGCTCCCTGAATGCCCAGCTTTCATCAAACAAGTAGACATTGTCCCATTGCGAGCCCTGCGCCTTGTGCACGGTCAGTGCATAGCCATAGTCAAAATCGTCGTGACGGCGTTTGATCTGCCAGGGTATTTCAGTTTCGGGGTTTTCAAAGCCAGCTTTCAAAACCTTGATCTTGGCACTCATCTGCTCCATCCCGTCGTCTTCAGATCGGATCATCAGGTTCATTGCCGGGCGGGAGGAATTGGGAGCCGACATCACTTGCCAAAGCGAGCCGTTGAGCAGGCCCTTGGCCGGATCGTTGCGCAATGCCACCAGTTTG
>JAJRTY010000130.1 GCA_024278055.1 Alphaproteobacteria bacterium
ATTTCGCTGGGCTCACCACCACAAAGCCGGGTAACCAGATCAACGGCCAGATCAATTCCCGGCTCCATATAGGCAGGATCAATACCTCGCTCAAAACGGTAGCGTGCATCTGATTCAATCCCCAGCCTGCGCCCGGTGGCAGCTGTGCGAATGGGGTCAAAAAAGGCTGATTCAATGAAAACATTGACCGTATCTTCGGTGCAGCCACTGGCTTCACCACCCATGATGCCGCCAAACCCAAGTACAGTTGCGTCATCGGCAATAACGCAGATTTCCTCGTCAACCTTATATTCCTTGCCGTCTAGCGCCGCCAAAGTCTCGCCCGTCCTGCCCATGCGGGCATGAATGTTTCCGCTCAATTTATCCGCATCATAAACATGCAGCGGACGGCAGCGGTCGTAGGCGACATAGTTGGTAATATCCACAAGCGCATTGATGGGCCTGAGGCCGATGGCCTTGAGCTGGCGCTGCATCCATTCCGGCGACGGCCCGTTTTTAACCCCGCGCACATAACATCCGGCAAAGCCCGAACACGCCTCAGCCTTGTCAGCCTCAAACTTGAGATCAATGTCGATCGGACTGCTAAATTTTCCATTGAGCGGTGCAGTGGTATCGGGTTTGAGCGTACCCAGTCCACCAGCTGCCAGATCACGCGCTATGCCGCGCACGCCGAGGCAATCAGGGCGGTTGGGAGTTATTGCGATTTCAATCATCGGATCATCAAGGCCAACAATCTCAGCAAAAGGTGTGCCGATAGCAGCATCCTGCGACATTTCGATAATGCCATCATGTTCATCGGACATGCCAATTTCGCGTTCGGACACCAGCATGCCGTTGGACTCAACACCTCTGATTTTAGTCGGTTTAAGCAGCAATCCCGTGCCCGGAACCACTGTGCCTGAAGGGGCAAAAACCCCCTTCATACCAGTGCGGGCATTGGGAGCGCCGCAAACCACCTGAATTTTTTCATGTCCGGTATCGACGATACAGACGCGCAAACGGTCAGCATCCGGGTGCTGTTCAGCAGAGACCACATGGGCGACTTTAAACGCGCTTAATTCTTTGGCGGCATCAACAACTTCTTCAACTTCAAGCCCGATCATTGTCAACTTGTCGACGATCTGATCGAGACTGGCATCGGTTTCAAGATGATTTTTGAGCCATGATAATGTGAATTTCATCGGCTCAGTCCCCCATGCAGCGTAGGGATATCCAGTGGCACAAAACCATAGTGGCGCAACCACCTGAGGTCAGCTTCAAAAAATGCCCGCAAATCAGGAATGCCGTATTTCAGCATTGCCAGACGGTCAATTCCCATGCCAAAGGCAAAGCCCTGATAGATGTCAGGATCAATATCCACATTACGCAAGACGGATGGGTGAACCATGCCGCAGCCGAGGATTTCAAGCCAGTCATCCCCCTCGCCAATGCGGATTTCATTGCCCAGACGCGCGCAGCCGATATCCATTTCGAATGAAGGCTCTGTAAACGGGAAATGGCTGGGGCGGAAGCGCATCTTGACGCTGTCCACTTCGAAAAAGGCCTTGCAGAATTCTTCCAATACCCACTTGAGGTGACCAATATGGGTTTCTTTATCAATCACCAGACCTTCAATCTGGTGAAACATCGGCGTATGAGTCTGATCACTGTCGCAACGATAAGTGCGGCCCGGTGCAACAATGCGGTGAGGCGGCGGGCCCGACATCATGGTGCGGATCTGTACCGGACTGGTATGCGTGCGCAATACCAGACGTGAGCCGTCTTCGCGCTCGTTAAAATAAAACGTATCATGCATCTGCCGGGCGGGATGTTCTGCCGGGATGTTCAGGGCAGTAAAATTATGGAAATCATCTTCAATATCCGGGCCTTCGGCAATACTGAGGCCCATATCGCCAAATATCGCGGCAATTTCATCCATCACCTGAGAAACCGGATGAATGCGACCCGTTTCCTGAGCACTTGGCGGCAGCGGCAGGGTTACATCAAGTTTTTCGGTTTGCAGTCGCGCATCAAGTGCAGCTGCATAAAGTGCCTTTTGACGCTCGGAGATGGCTGCCTGGATATCGTTCTTGAGACCGTTAAGTGCGGGTCCCATGATCTTGCGCTGTTCCGGGTCCATCGAACCCAGAGATTTCATCAACTGTGAAATGCGCCCCTTTTTGCCAAGCGCTGACACGCGCACAGCTTCAAGCGCTGACTCATCGCCAGCCGCTTTAATTTCTTCATGTAAATCACGGGCGAGTTGTTCGTGATCACTCATCGAACTAACCGAGTGCGGCTTGAGCTTTTTCAACCAGTGCTTTGAAAGCATCGGGCTCACGCACAGCCAAATCAGCTAGAACCTTACGGTCGATTTCAATGCCGGCAAGATTGAGCCCGTTGATAAACCGGCCATAGGTCACGCCATGTTCACGTGAGGCTGCATTAATGCGCTGGATCCACAAGGCGCGAAAACTGCGTTTTCTCGCTTTGCGGTCGCGATAAGCATATTGACCGGCTTTTTCGACCGCTTGGTTAGCGGTGCGGAAAGTATTTTTGCGCCGGCCATAATAGCCTTTGGCGGCTTTAATGATTTTGCGGTGGCGGGCGTGGGTGGTAACACCCCTTTTGACACGTGCCATGAGATTTCTCCATGAATTGAATTGGTCACAACCAAAACAACAAGATTAGCGATTAGCCGTACGGCATAAACTTTTTGATGATTTTGGCATCGGACGGAGCCAACACAGTCGTTCCGCGCTGGTTGCGCAGTTGCTTGTTGGTACGCTTGATCATGCCATGCTGCTTACCGGCCTGGTTCGCTCGCACTTTGCCGCTGGCGGTGAGGCTAAATCGCTTCTTCACGCCGCTTTTCGTTTTCATTTTGGGCATTTTGCTTCTTTCTTAAAAATAACAGCACCTGAATACAGGAAGCATTTTGAACCGACACGGCATGCCCTTCACGCCGGACGGTTCCTGGAAACGCGGGTTATAGCTATGAATGCAGAGAATTGCAAGCCTGAGTATTACCGCTATTTCGGCGCCAGGATCATGATCATCTGCCGGCCTTCCAGCTTGGCTTCGGATTCGACCTTGGCGTACTCAACAATATCTTCTTTAACCCGGTTCAAAAGCTGAAAACCCAGTTCCTTATGGGCCATCTCACGACCACGAAAACGCAAGGATACCTTGACCTTGTCACCGCCATCGAAAAAGCGTTTCATATTGCGCATTTTGACATCATAATCATGCGTATCAATATTGGGCCGCATCTTGATTTCCTTGACATCAACGGTTTTCTGCTTCTTGCGGGCCTCGTTGGCTTTTTTCTGGGATTGATATTTGAATTTGCCGTAATCCAGCAATTTACACACAGGCGGCTTTTCATTTGGCGAAACTTCCACCAAATCAAGTCCGGCCTCATCAGCCATATCCATTGCCTGTTCTATCGGGGTGGGGCCATGATTTAAACCGGTGTCATCAATTACAACTACCTGGGGTTCATCAATCAAATCGTTGACGCGAGGTCCTCTGCGGGACGGCGCGCCTTGAAACGGTCTACGTGCTATCTTGTCCTCTCCTTTTATTTCCCCGCCTGATCGCGGGACTATTCATCAGTTGGCATACTAAAGCGTTCAGCCTGCCTCGCCGTACTTTAGCCGGTATATCAACAGGATCAAAGATAAATAAAACCATGTCAAGAAATAGAGACATTTTCAGCCCGGTTTTTACCGGTTTTCTCTTAATCCGGCGTAAAGCCGAAGAGTAGCCGAGGTCATTTTGTCGACGGAATAATTTTGCCTGATGAACTCAATAGCTCTTTCGCTGATTCCTTCAATTTCTTCTTCTGACATAAGCAAGGCCTGCACAATAGCAGATGCCAGCGCATCGGGATTGTCTGGTGCAACCCGCCACCCGGTGATCTCAACCGCTTTAACATCAGGTTGCGCACGAACGGTCTCACCCACTGCACCGATATCGGTGACAATTACCGGCTTTCCCATGGCCTGGGCTTCCGCCGCCACCCGGCCAAAAGCTTCAGGCACTGTTGATGGCATGAGCACAATATCCGCAGCCTGATAAGCAGCCGCCATATCATCGCAATGGCCAGGATATCTGATTAACTCCTCTGGCAGCCCATGGCGCCCGCTTTGTTGTTTAAGCTGCTCAACCATATGTTCGCGACCTTTGGTATCTCCGGCAAAGATACAGACAAACGGCGGCAGATCAGTCAGTTTCAACTTTGCCAGTGCGGCAATCAAAAGTCCGTGCCCCTTGCGCCGGGCCAGCCGTGCCGGCAACAGCAGGGTTTTTACCGAACTTTCAAGCTGCCAGTCTTTGGTAATTTTTTCACGCCGCCCTCCGGTGACGCCTTGATCAGAAAACACGTTCAGATCCACACCGCGATGAACCACTTCAATACGCCTTGCCACATCGCCATGGCGCTCTTTGATCAGTGCCGCCGTATATTCGGAATTGGCAATGGTCAGCTCACCGCGCGCCATAACACTGTTGTAAAGGCGTTTTAAGGGAAAATTCTCGCTGTAAATACTCTGGTAGGTGGTGACGAAAGGAATTCCGGCTTTCGCTGCGGCAGACCACGCACTCCAGGCCGGGGCACGGCTGCGGGCATGAATAATATCCACCTGTTCGCGCTCGATAATCTGGCGCAATGTCGATACATTCAACGCCATCTGGAGCGGGTTTTTTGAGGCCATGGGCTTGACAATATGTTCCGCTCCCACGGCTTCAAGATCCGGCACCATGCGCCCGCCCTGGGAGACAACCAGCGCCCGCCACCCGGCCTTTACCAAAGCTGCCGCCACATCTATGGTACCGCGTTCGGCACCCCCGATTTCAAGGGCGGGAATGACCTGAAGAACTGTTCGTTGTTGTGATTTCGGCTTGCGCTTTGCCATCTGTCGTTCCAGATTGTTGCCGCTAGTTTCAATTTCAGGACCAGTCATAGGATGACTAACCAAAATCCGCAATTCCTCAATCTGTCACGCAATAGAAAAATTGCCTGTCTCTCCAATAAAATCCGGAAAAACACCTCGCCTGGAATCCTGTGGGCCAATGGCTTCAGGTCAGATATGACCGGGATAAAGGCCAGCCGGATATCAACCTGGGCAACGGACCACAACCTGCCATGTGTGCGTTTTGATTATTCCGGCCACGGCGCATCCTCCGGCCGGTTTGAAGATGCCACCATTGGTGATTGGGTCGAAGAATGCACCACCGTTTTCAATCAGCTGACGGTCGGACCTCAAGTGCTTATGGGTTCCAGCATGGGCGGCTGGATTGTCCTGCTGGTGACACTGGCCCACCTCAAACAGGTGGGGGCTGAAAACAGTCGCATCAAGGGTCTGGTGTTGATTGCGCCCGCTGTTGACATGACCGAAGATCTGATGTGGCAGAAATGCCCCCCCGGCATCCGCCACGGATTAAAACAAACCGGCGTTTTCATGCGGCCCTCGGCCTATGATGATGAGCGTTATCCCATTACCTTGAAGCTCATTGAAGAGGGCCGAAACCACCTTTTGTTTGGCGGCGAAAAAATCAAGATCCATTGTCCCCTGCGCATCATCCACGGGCGCAAAGATGTTGATGTACCATGGCAACAATCCCAAAAGCTTGTGGCCCACATGGCCAATGATGATGATGTGAAGTTGGAACTGATTGAAGATGGCGAACACCGCTTGTCGCGCGATTGTGATATTGAGCGGTTGATTGCGACAATCGCCCAACTCACTTAAGGCTTGGGATTATTTGTCAGGCCTGCGTTGCAGAAAACACAATCACATCCCAATTGATGATCAAAAGATGGTTCAAACTTCCGGGAAATTCGCCACATGTCACGTGAAAAACTTAAGCATTTACTCCAACAGCCTCGTTTTGAAAGCATTATTCTGACAATAATTGTCATAAATGCAATTATTCTGGGGCTGGAAACCAGCCCCAGCGCCATGGCGGCAGCCGGTCCGTTGTTGCAGGCGCTTGATCAGATTATTCTGGTAATTTTTGTACTTGAAATAGCCCTGCGAATGATAGCGGATTTCAAAGGATTCTGGCGTGATCCCTGGCGCATATTTGATTTTATCATCATTGCCATTGCCCTGATACCGGCAACCGGCGCCTTGTCGGTTTTGCGCGCATTTAGAATTTTGCGGGTGCTGCGTCTGATATCAACCATCAAAGCCATGCGGCGTGTGGTGACCGGCCTGTTATCCGCCCTGCCGGGCATGGGTTCAATCGTATTTCTTCTCGGTTTGATTTTTTACGTATTTGCAGTGATTTCAACCAAACTCTATGCCGAGGTCTTTCCGCAATGGTTCGGCTCCATCGGAGAATCCTCCTACACGCTTTTCCAGATTATGACGCTGGAGAGCTGGTCCATGGGGATCGTGCGCCCGGTGATGGCTGAGTTTCCCTATGCCTGGATGTTGTTCGTACCCTTCATAATCGCCACCGCCTTTACAGTCCTGAATCTTTTTATCGGTGTGATAGTGGATGCGATGCAATCGGAACATGAAGCCGAAGCCCGCGCCGAACGCGATGCGATGATGAGCGAAACCGAGATGATCCTGAGCGAGGTACGCAGTCTGCGAAAAGAAATTTCCGATCTGAAATCAAGATTGCCGACTTCGAACTAGAACCTGTCAATCAGGATGATGCAACAGCGAACGCATGCCTTCGCGGTAGGTCGGGAATTTCAATTCCACCCCCAGTTCGGCTTTGATTTTTTTATTACTGACCTTTTTGCTTTCAGAATAAAAGCTGCGCGCCATATCACTTAATTGAGCCTCCTCAAACGGCTCGGCGGCCGGTGCATCAATGCCCAGCAGACCGGCGGCATATTCGATAACGTCCTGAGGCGGCGCTGCTTCATTGTCGCAGACGTTGTAAACTGCACCGGGATCGGGACGGTCAATTGAAGCCCGCAATGTCGCAACGATGTCGTCCACATGAACACGGCTGAAGAGCTGGCCTTTTCTGACAATCCGGCGGGCCTTTTTTTCCCGTAGTTTTTTCAACTGATTACGGCCCGGCCCATATATCCCCGCCAGTCTGAAAATATGCACCGGCACACGGTTTGCGTCATACAGGCAGCGCCATTGTTTTTCCGCAGCGCAGCGCCAGACCCCGCGCGGCATTTGTGGGGCAAGCTCGGACGTCTCCTCAACCCACCCCCCCTGCCGGTCGCCATAAACAGCCGTGGTTGAAAGATATCCCAGCCATTCAATTTGCGCAGCGCGTGCCAGAATGTCGTGACCGAATATATCAAACACCACATCACCATCTTCAGCCGGCGCTACTGATTGTAAAATGTGCGTTGCCGAATTCAAAAGTGCCACAACCTCATCACTGTGGGTGCTGCCATCAAAAACAACAGCCTCAAACCCAAGGCCGGCCAGGTCCTGTCGCCTGTCATCGCTCTGGCAGGTGCCGCTTACTTTCCAGCCTGCCCGTAACAATTCCTTGCCCAAAGCCGTTGCCGTATACCCCAGTCCAAAACAAAAAATATGTGGCATCAAATCTCCCATTCAGCAGCAACATCGCTGTCAGATTCAAGGTTGGCATGGCTTTCCTTCAAGCTGGCAAAATCTGCGGCTCCGAGCAATTGCCTTAACGCCCAGATAGCCGCTGCCCGGACCACCGGTGACTGATCCATCAATAATCGTCGGACTTTTGGCACCAGTTCCACAGAACCCGAATTTCCAGTTGCGATCAAGACATTGCGAATAAAGCAATCGCGACCGGTGCGCTTGATCGGTGAGCCTGAAAATCGCGCCCGGAAGCCTGTATCATCAAGCCCGATCAATTCATCGAGCCTGGGTGCATTTTGCTCACTCCGAGCCTTGAGTTTTGCTTCAGCCCCGGCTTGGGCAAATTTATTCCACGGACACACCGCCAGACAATCATCGCAACCGTAGATGCGGTTGCCCATCGGTTTTCTGAATTCAACCGGTATGTGGCCCTTGAATTCAATAGTCAGATAGGAAATGCAACGCCGGGCATCCAGCTGATAGGGCATTGGAAAAGCTTTGGTCGGGCAAATATCAAGACAGGCGCGGCAAGAGCCGCAGTGATCGATCTCGGGCGCATCGGGTTCGATCTCAAGCGTGGTAAAAATGCTGCCCAAAAACAACCAGGACCCATGTGTCTTGGTCACCAGATTGGTGTGTTTTCCCATCCAGCCCAGACCCGCTGCCTGCGCCAGTGGTTTTTCCATAACCGGGGCCGTATCAACAAAGACCTTAACCTCTTTATCATGCTCCCCATGTATCCAGCGGGCAATGCGTTTCAGGCGCTTTTTAACCAGATCGTGATAATCGCCTCCTCTGGCATAGACCGAGACAACTCCGTTTTTTGATGCTTTCAGGCCTTCTAGAGGATCACATTCGGGACCATAATTAAGCCCCAGCATGATTATTGAGCGCACATCGCCCCACAGATTGCGCGGCAAGGCTCGCCGCACCATGGTCGTCTCCATCCACGCCATATCGCCGTGACGACCGGCTGCAACATACTCTTTCAGCCGATCGGCGGCCTGCGGTATGCTGTCAGGCGAAGTAAACCGAACCACATCAAATCCGCATTCCCGAGCTTTTTGCGCAATATCCTGTTTGACGCCCGCGCCAGACAATTAAAAATCCAGATCAGTATAATGCGCAGACGGGTTGAGCCCGCGAATATGGTCAGCAAGAATGGGTCTGAAAGAGGGGCGTGATTTAATCCGGGCATACCAGTCCTTGGCATTTTCATGATACTGCCACGGCACATCACCCAGATAATCAATACACGACAGATGAGCTGCCGCACATAGGTCCGCCGAGCTGATATTATCACCGGCAAGCCAGCTGCGCTCGGCCGCCAGCCAGTCAATATGCTGCATATAGCCGGCAATATTGCCCATGCTTTGGCGCACCCGCAACATATCAGGCGCACCGCCGCCCTGTTCCGGGGTCATAAAGCGCTTATAGACTTTCTCGGTAATCAGATTGCCGGTGACAGCTACATAAAAATGATGATCAAACCAGTCCACAAGACGCCGCACTTCTGCACGCTCTGCCAGTGAACCCGGCAACAAGGTGACATCCGATGCAGCAGAGTAAAGCTCATCGAGATACTCACTTACTGCGTAAATTCCCGCTGCAATTGAGCCATCATTGTCAACCAGCACCGGAATTTCTCCTGTCGGGTTCAGGATCATGAAATCAGCACGCCTGGCCCATGGCGCTTCTTCAATCAATTCAAAAGACGCTCCATATTCGCCAAGAGCCAATCGGATGCTACGGGAAAACGGGCAAAACGGATAATGATAGAGCTGAGGCATGTTTATATTTTAAAACTTTTTTGTCGGCAGGTGAACATAAAAGTATACGACCTTTTTTACGCTATTATGAATTGGTTAGCTGGAAACTTATTTCAATAG
>JAJRTY010000131.1 GCA_024278055.1 Alphaproteobacteria bacterium
CTATTCTCATGCCGCATGATATTGCTCTCCTCTTCGTGTTTCAATCATCGTCAAATGCTTGAAACCAAGTAGAATCAATATCATGCAGCTTGTCCACTAACTTAAACCGGACAGTAGTGGCTCAAGGCCGGGGATGACGAAAAGGGAAGATTTTGTGCCCAGTTAAATGCAACATGCATTTAGTCGCCATTTTTTTGCAACAACCTTTTGAAGATTTCGGTCAGAGTACCGTGCAAATATTCAGGCTCTGGAAAAAGGGCTTTTGAATACAACCAATTTTTTCGTTGACCAATCGAAAAAAGACCGGTTCTCGCTTTTGCGCCTGGGCTAACCGAGTAATCACTATTTTTTAAAATCTCTTGTATCTGGGTTTTGCTTAAGGTCCATTGGTGGCCTCCTTTGTTTGGGCGGCTGTCGTCCAGATAACATTCCAATCCACGCTCAGTGATTTCGAGATAAGTTTTTTGCTTGGATGTTCTAAACACAATCACTTTGGTTAATTCAGCGTCATCTTCCACGTCTTGTGCAGCACTGGGCTCTACTTCCTGTACCGGGGGTTGGAGGTATTGTTTATATGCGTACCAAGCCGTTATTCCTGCTATGAATGTGGCACCAAAAGAGGATAGGGCAGATACCCAATCCGTAATCGATGGTTCAACCAAAAGAGTGCATATCCAATTCATAATCGATAGCCCTGACAGTTTACTGTTCACCCAATTAGAATGTTTGCGGCTGGTTCATGGACTGGTATCTATACACCCTACCCCAGCTCCTTCACCTTCAAAAACTTGATATCCGGGTTTTTGTCGCTGAGATAATTGTATTCCCATTCGCTTTTGGCCAGGAACACCGGGTCGCCGGCGCGGTCGGTTACTATGGCGTTGCGCTGGTTGGTCATGAAGGTGTCGAGGGTTTTTTGGTCGTCTGATTTTAGCCAGCAGGCCATCTCATAGGGGATGCCTTCGAATTGCAGTTCGATGCGGTATTCGTTTTTTGCGCGGTCTTTGAGGACGTCGAGTTGCAGGATGCCGACGACGCCGACAATCCAGTTGGCGCCCAGCGAGGGTTTGAATACCTGTATCAGGCCTTCTTCGGCGAGGTCTTCCAGGGCTGCGCGCATTTGTTTGATGCGGGTGGTGTCGCCCAAGCGCACGCGGCGCAGGATTTCCGGGGCGAATACCGGCAGGCCGGTGAAGCGTAATTCTTCGCCTTCACTGAAAGTGTCGCCGACGCGCACGGTGCCGTGGTTGGGGATGCCGATGACGTCTCCTGGTGCCGCATCACCGACAATCTCGCGGTCTTGCGCTAAAAAGATAATCGGGCTGTGCATCATGATGTCTTTGCCAGTGCGCACCTGTTTGATTTTCATGCCGCGCTTGAAGTGGCCCGAACACAGGCGCATGAAGGCGACGCGGTCGCGGTGGTTTTTGTCCATATTGGCCTGGACCTTGAAGACGAAGCCCGTGACTTTATCTTCGTCAGGCTGGACGATGCGGCTTGCTGCCGGACTTGGTCGCGGGTCCGGGGCGTGGGCGACGATGAGATCAATCAGCGCCTTGACGCCGTAATCTTTTAAAGCGCTGCCAAAAATTACCGGGGTGAGATAGCCTTCCCTGTAGGCTTCTTCGTCAAAATCCGAATAGGCATCTTTGGCCAGCTCAAGATTTTCCAGTGCTGCATCAAGCGTTGCACCGAAGCCCATCTGCTTGAGCGTGTCGCCGCCGGGGCCATCGCATTTAACTGTTTTGTCCCAGGCTGTGTTGGGTTTTTCGGAGGTGAGGAATTCGTCATTTTGCAGGTCATAACACCCTTTGAAATCAACACCCATGCCGATCGGCCACACTACCGGGGCGATATCAAGCTGTAGTACCTCTTGTATTTCATCAAGCAATTCAAACGGGTCTCGGCCTTCCCTGTCAAGTTTGTTGATGTAGGTGATGATGGGGATATCGCGCAGACGGCAGACTTCGAACAATTTGCGCGTTTGCTGCTCGATGCCTTTGGCGGCATCAATCACCATGATGGCGGAATCGACTGCGGTAAGCGTGCGGTAGGTATCTTCGGAAAAATCTTCATGGCCCGGGGTGTCGAGCAGATTGCAGATCAATCCCTGATACTCAAATGTCATCACTGAGGATGTAACCGAAATTCCGCGATCCTGTTCGATTTTCATCCAGTCGGAACGTGCGCGGCGCTGGTCGCCACGGGTTTTGACGGCACCCGCCATGTGGATGGCGCCACCGGCGACCAGCAGCTTTTCGGTCAAGGTGGTCTTGCCTGCATCGGGATGCGAGATAATCGCAAATGTGCGACGGCGTTTACTGTAGGATGACATGGGAATTACCTGCTTTGAAAGTGCCGATGAGGCCTGGTTACAACTATTCTATGTTAGAGTATCTGTCATCCCCAAGCATGTCCCACTGCTGTCCGGTTTAATTATGTGGACAAGTTGCATGATATTGATTCTACTTGGTTTCAAGCGTTTGAGGCACGAAATGGAGATTGATATCATGCGGCATGAGAATAGCGTATTTCATCAAATTACCAAGCAAATTCCCTGGGGTCGTTTTGATCGCCTTGTGGGTAAACACAACGCCGACCATCGTGTGCGGCAGTTGAG
>JAJRTY010000132.1 GCA_024278055.1 Alphaproteobacteria bacterium
AAATATCCGACATGGATGAGCCAAAATCCTGCCCGAAGCCCTGGCCCGCACCCATGCTGCCATCAAAGGCCGCGTGACCATACTGGTCATAGGCAGCTCTGGTTTGCGCATTTTTCAGCGTGTCATAGGCTTCGTTGATTTATTTGAATTTTTGTTCCGCATTATCATCGCCACCATTGCGGTCAGGGTGATGTTGTTTGGCAAGGTTGCGGAAAGCCTGTTTTAGCACTTTATCATCGGCATCGCGGGAAACACCTAAAACGTCGTAAAAGTCCTGTTTTGCCATTGTAGATCTTCTGTACCGTCTTTTATGCATCTAACCCGGCGCTGTTTGCAGCGCCGGGTATAGACCTTATTATATAATACGCACATAACCAGATACAACAGTTTCGGTTATGCGTTACCTTTAAGAAGATTTCCTGGTGTCGTCGTCGTCAACTTCCTCGAAATCAGCATCAACAACATTGTCGTCATCAGAAGATGCCGCAGCTTCTCCTTCTCCACTATCGCTGTTTGCCGCTTCTTCTTCCTGCTGGGCTTTATAAAGAGCTTCACCAAGCTTCATTGCAACCTCAGACAGTGCCTCGGTTTTGGTTTTGATCGCTTCGAGATCTTCACCTTCCAAAGCGGTTTGAAGCGAGGCAATTTCACTTTCAATCGTGCTGACATCGGCTTCAACCGCTTTATCACCCAACTCCTTGATGGTTTTCTCAGTTGAGTGAATCAAGGCTTCACCCTGGTTTTTGGCTTCGACCATTTCACGCCGCGCCTTGTCTTCTTCGGCGTGGCTTTCAGCTTCCTTGACCATTTTTTCAATATCGGCATCGCTGAGACCGCCCGAGGCCTGAATGCGAATGGTCTGCTCCTTGCCGGTTGCCTTGTCAGAGGCGCTAACATTGACAATACCGTTGGCGTCAATATCAAACGACACTTCAATTTGCGGTATACCGCGCGGTGCCGGTGGAAAACCTGTCAGATCAAACTGGCCTAACAGTTTGTTGTCAGCCGCCATTTCACGCTCGCCCTGGAAAACCCGGATGGTCACCGCACTTTGATTGTCTTCGGCGGTAGAAAATATCTGGGATTTCTTGGTCGGGATTGTGGTATTGCGCTCGATTAGCCTTGAGAACACGCCACCAAGAGTTTCAATGCCGAGAGACAGCGGTGTAACGTCAAGCAGCAATACGTCTTTAACGTCACCCTGCAACACACCGGCCTGAATTGCAGCACCCATGGCCACAACTTCGTCGGGGTTGACGCTCATATTGGGTTCTTTGCCAAAGAAATTCTGAACCACTTCGCGGATTTTCGGCATGCGGGTCATGCCGCCAACCAGAACCACTTCATCGATTTCACCGGCTTTAAGGCCGGCATCTTTCAAAGCTGCCTTGCATGGCTTGATGGTGCGTTCAATCAGATCGCCAACCAGGCTTTCAAGCTTGGCGCGGGTGAGCTTCATGGTCAAATGCTTTGGACCGGAACTGTCAGCAGTAATAAACGGCAGGTTGACTTCTGTCTGCTGGGCAGATGAAAGTTCAATCTTGGCTTTTTCAGCCGCTTCTTTCAAACGCTGCAGGGCCAGTTTATCGCCACGCAGGTCAATGCCGCTTTCCTTTTTGAATTCATCGGCGAAATATTCAACCAGCAACATGTCAAAGTCTTCACCACCAAGGAAAGTATCCCCATTGGTCGACTTAACCTCAAAGACGCCATCGCCAATTTCAAGAATGGAAACATCGAATGTTCCACCGCCAAGGTCAAATACGGCAATGGTAGAGCCGTCTTTTTTGTCGAGGCCATAGGCCAAAGCCGCTGCTGTCGGTTCATTGATGATACGCAGAACCTCAAGGCCGGCAATTTTACCGGCATCTTTAGTGGCCTGACGCTGGGCATCGTTGAAGTAGGCCGGAACCGTGATAACAGCCTGGGTAACGTCTTGGCCAATAAAGGCTTCAGCGGTTTCTTTCATTTTCTGCAAAATAAAACCGGACACCTGGGAAGGAGAGTATTTTTCGCCATGGGCTTCAACCCAGGCGGCTCCACCATCTGCCTTAACGATTTTGAAAGGCACCATTTTGATATCTTTTTTGGTGGCAGGATCATCAAATGTGCGCCCGATCAACCGTTTGATTGCAAACAGGGTGTTTTCAGGGTTGGTGACAGCCTGACGCTTGGCCGGCTGGCCTACCAGTCTTTCACCATCCTCGGTGAAAGCAACCATGGAAGGTGTGGTGCGCGCACCTTCTGAATTTTCAATAACTTTTGGCTTTGAGCCATCCATAACCGCGACGCACGAGTTGGTGGTGCCGAGATCAATTCCAATTACTTTAGACATACGTTTACCTTTAATCATAGGGCCGACAGGCTTAAGCCTTTAGTCAAGCACTTAACAGTATCCACTGGGTTTTTCCGTGGGATACAGCCTGTCTCCACGAATCAATTTTAGAAATCCGATATTCACAGCCTATATAGGCAAGCTGGCCTGCGTTCGCAAGCATGCTACGATAAAAATGTCACATGATTTTAATTCAATCATTAATTGGCCGAATAATGCATATAAATGGCTTTTATATTCATCCGGGATATCTCGATAGAAATACACAGGAGGAACTGGTTGGCTGCTTGCGACAAATCGTTCAAAAAGCGCCATTTTTCCGACCAGAAATGCCGCGCACAGGCAAGCCCTTTTCGGTTGAAATGACCTCGGCTGGACCGTTGGGCTGGGTGTCCGACAAACATAACGGATACCGCTATCAAAATTCTCATCCGGTAACAGGAAACCCGTGGCCTGCCATGCCGGAGGTACTTTTGTCCTTGTGGTTTGACCTGACAGGTTATCACAGGCCACCGGAATGTTGCCTGATTAATCTGTATCGCGGTGAAAAGCCGAAGATGGGGCTGCACCGCGATAAAGATGAGCACGACATGGAAGCACCCGTTGTATCAATCTCGCTGGGTGATACCGCCGTATTTCGCATGGGCGGTTTCAACCGAGGTGATCCAACGCGCTCAATAAAGCTCACCTCGGGCGATGTCGTCACTTTTGGCGGCGCGGCGCGGCTCAGCTATCACGGCATCGACCGCATTATCGCCAATTCATCGACCCTGTTAAGTCAAGGCGGAAGAATAAACCTCACCTTGCGCCGGGTTAATCTATAACCTTGTCTTAAGCGCTACGGTCGAAATTTTTTCCCATGTCGGCGGGATCATTCGTAATTGGTGGTTCTTTGGAAGGTTCGGGCCGTGCTTCTACTTCAGGCTCATCAACAGCTACCGGCTTTGGAGCTTTGGGGCCACCTTTGGAGACACCTACCATGGCCGGGCGCAATACGCGATCGCCAATGACATAGCCTGACTGGACAACTTCCGTCACCGTTCCTGCCGGCAATTCTGTATCCTCGACTTCAAAAATGGCCTGATGAAGATTGGGGTCAAACTTTGCTCCCCTGGGCTCATCAATCCTGACGCCGTGGCGCGATAATACATTGACCATCTCGCGCTCGGTCATCTCGACACCTTCCAGCAGGCTTTTTAAGGTTTCGTCAGCGGTTTCGCGCGCCTCTGCCGGTATCGCCTGCAAGGCACGGGTCAGACTGTCACCGACAGTCAGGACATCGCGGGCAAAATTGGAGATGGCGTATTTGGCCGAATCCTGTTTTTCACGCTCGGTGCGGCGGCGCAGGTTTTCCATATCCGCGGCCAGCAGCAACAGGCGGTTTTTCAGATCCTGATTTTCCTCGCCCAGCGCCAGAAACTCGTCTGCCTGATCATACAGGCTTTTTTCCGACTGACCATCTTTCACCCGGGCATCCGCCCGTGCTTCAGCCTCACGACTGGGAGCATTAGTGGTTTCGGAGGGGTGGTTTTCATCTCTTTTGTCTTCACTCATCATCTGATTGGGCTCAACCTAGCAGTTTGAATTATAATATAGTCCTGAATATCTGGTCTTGGGTGCCAAAATTCAAGTCAGAATACGTCCAACGACCTGTGCTGTATAATCGACCATGGGAATAATACGAGCATAATTTAACCTTGTTGGACCAATTACCCCCAAAACGCCAATAATATTCTGCGATTTATCACGATAGGGCGACACCACCAATGACGATCCTGACAAGGAAAACAGGTTATTTTCCGAACCAATGAATATACGCACGCCATCGCCGCTCTCGGCCAGGCCCAAAAGATCTATCAGATCTTTCTTCTTTTCAAAATCATCAAACAACACCCTGATGCGCTCAAGGTCTTCCATGGCGGCATCATCTTCCAGCAGGTTTGAGCGGCCTCGCACAATCAGGGTTTTGTTGTCCGCATCGCTTTGTCCGCTCCAGGTGGCCAGGCCCGCCTCAACCACGCGGGTGGTAAGGTCATCGAGAATGTTTTTCTGGCTTTCAAGCTCGGTTTGAATAGCTGTGGTCAGTTGGGTTATGTTTTTTCCACTGATGCGCGAATTGATATAATTGGTCGCCTCAATAAACGATGAAGGCGGCATGCCTGCCGGTACTTTGATAATGCGGTTTTCAACACTGCCATCATCTCCAACCAGAATAACCATAGCCCTTTGAGGATCAAGTGACACAAATTCAAGATGTTTGAGCCGCACATTGGATTTAGACGTTAAAACCACGCCGGCACAATGGCTTAATCCCGACAGCAGGGAGCCTGCATCAGTGAGAAGATCTTCAACATTGCGCTCCACGTTGGAAGCGGCAATCTGGGCTTCAATCTGGTTGCGATCCTCTGACGTCAGATCACCAATCTGCAACAGGCCGTCGACAAACATGCGCAATCCCAGCTCGGTTGGCAGGCGACCGGCAGAAATATGCGGGGCAAAAATGAGACCGGCGGTTTCCAGATCACTCATGACATTGCGCACAGACGCCGGCGACAATGACAGCGGCATGCTCTGGCTTAAATACCGCGAGCCCACAGGTTCTCCGGTCTCGAGGTAATTTTCCACCAGTTGCCGGAAAATTTCCCGCGTACGCTGGTCAAGCTGGGCTAGTCCGGAAAGTTGATTGTTCATTTTCTACCTGCTTTTCGAAATGTGCTCTAAATTATCGTTGCCGGTGACATGCGTCAAATCAGATGTTGTTTCCCCCGACCCCTGATGTATAAGCTGATTTAAGTAAAACAACCTCACCGTAGACGAAAACAAAAAAAGGGCATACGCAGATGCGGCCATCAAACCGGCAGGCGGACGAAATCAGATCAATATCACTGGAGCGCGGATTTTCAAAACACGCGGAAGGCTCATGCCTAATCAAATGTGGCGACACCCACGTTCTGTGTACTGCCAGTTTAGAAGAACGCGTGCCGCCATGGTTGCGTGGCGGAGGCAAGGGGTGGGTAACAGCTGAATACGGTATGTTGCCACGTTCTACATCCAGCCGTATGCGCCGCGAAGCAACAGGTGGCAAGCAATCGGGCCGTACCCAGGAAATCCAACGCCTTATTGGCCGCAGCTTACGCGCTGTGGTTGACATGAAAGCACTTGGCGAGCGGCAGATTTCGATAGATTGCGATGTCATTCAGGCCGATGGCGGCACCAGAACAGCTGCTATTACCGGTGCGTGGGTGGCCTTGCATGATTGTGTGGCCTGGATGAAGGCTCGCGATATGATTACCCAGCCGGTGCTGCTTGATCAGATTGCCGCGATCTCGTGTGGCATTTACAATGGTGAGCCAGTTGCTGATCTCGATTATGATGAAGATTCGGTAGCTGAAACAGACGCCAATTTTGTCATTACCGGCTCTGGCGGGATTGTTGAAATTCAGGGTACCGCTGAAGGCAAGCCTTTCAGCGAAGATGAGTTGATCAAACTTTTAGCGCTGGCCAAAAAAGGTATTGGTGAATTGCTTGACCTGCAAAAAATAGCCGTAAGCTGAAAATGAATATCTTGCCGGGATCAAAGCTGGTGGTGGCCAGTCATAATGCCGGCAAGGTGCGCGAATTTGCCGATTTGTTGCGCCCGTTCGGCCTTGATGTTGTTAGTGCCGCCGAACTCGGGCTGCCGGAACCTGACGAGACCGGGACAACGTTCGTTGAAAATTCCCTGATTAAATCACGCAGCAGTGCGCAAGCCTCCGGTCTTGTGGCGCTGGCTGATGACAGCGGACTGGCGGTTGAAGCGCTGGACGGTGAGCCGGGTATATTCTCAGCACGCTGGGCCGGGCGGGATAAAGATTTCAATCTGGCGATGGAAAAAGTAGAAGCCGCTTTGCAGGCGCACGGTGCAACGGAAGCCAAAGACCGCCGTGCAGCGTTTATCTGTGTTCTCTCGCTGGCCTGGCCCGATGGCCAAACTCAAGTCTTTGAAGGAAAGGTTGAAGGCACGTTAGTGTGGCCACCGCGCGGCGCACATGGTTTTGGCTATGACCCGGTGTTTCAGGCCGATGGTCATAACATTACGTTTGGCGAAATGGACCCGCAGGAAAAACACGCCATTTCCCATCGTGCCGATGCCTTCAACAAGATGCTAAAGCATTTTACCACCGGGAATGATGATGGCGGCAGACAATAAAGACCACTTCGGCATCTATGTTCACTGGCCTTATTGTCTGGCCAAATGCCCCTATTGTGATTTTAATTCCCACGTAGCGCGCGCGCAAATTGATGAAGCCCGCTTCAAAGCAGCTTACGTCCGTGAAATCGCCCATATGGCAGAGCTATCAGGATCGCGAAAAGTAACAAGCGTGTTTTTTGGCGGCGGCACGCCCTCTTTGATGTCAGCGGCATTGGTGGGCGATATTCTGCACCGGATTTCGCAACACTGGGGCATAGCGGAAGGTGCTGAAATTACGCTTGAAGCCAACCCTACAAGTGTCGAAGCCAAAAGATTTGCCGGATATCGAGCTGCCGGTGTCAATCGGCTGTCGGTGGGTATTCAGGCCTTGAATGATGCGGATTTAAAAGCGCTGGGACGCATGCATGACGTGGATGAAGCGCTTGATGCTTTCAAGCTGGCACAGCAGACCTTTGCCCGCGTGTCGTTTGATCTGATCTATGCCCGCCCGCAGCAAACCGTGACGCAATGGTGCGAGGAACTTGCCCGGGCGCTAAAATATGCCGATGATCATATGTCTTTGTACCAGCTCACCATAGAGCCAAAAACCGCGTTTTTTGATCTTTACGCCCGTGGCAAACTGACCATTCCCGATGATGATCTGGCGACTGAATTATATGATGTCACCCAGGAACTTACCGAAGCCGCCGGGTTAAACAATTACGAGATTTCAAACCACGCCGGCAGCAACGCTCAATCGCAACACAACCTTACCTATTGGCGTTATCATGATTATGCCGGTATCGGCCCCGGTGCCCATTCCCGCCTGACCATCGGCAATAAAAAAACCGCTCTGCATCACCATACCGATCCAAAAAAATGGCTGGCAGAAGTGGCCGCCAATGGCCATGGCATTGCCGTGCAGGAAAAATTAAGCCGCGCGGAACAGGGTCAGGAATTTCTCCTTATGGGACTGCGGTTACAGGAAGGTATTGATCTCAACCGCTATTCCGCCATTGCCAAAAAACCGCTTGATGGCGAAGCTGTGTCATTTCTGGCTGAGGAAGGCTTTATTGAACTCTTCGATTGCCACCGTTTGCGGGCAACTCTTAAAGGCAGGCGCGTGCTGAACAGTGTTATCGAACGTCTGGCTGAATAAATTCAGCGAATTTGTCATTCCGGGACAGGGCCGACACTAAACTTTTCAGGCGTCATCCACCAGGCCGGACTTCACTTCCCGTTTTCTTACTGCTTACTGCTCCGATCAAAAGTTCACGACCTTATCAGCGGCAGGTGACATTCTGGGGGATGTTCATTCGGTTGTCCGGGGCCATATCGATCATCTTTCAATGACGCTCACTGTAAATTCGAAAGATTGTATTGCCGTTGCAATAGGTCTCCTGTATTTCTATCGATATTTCATCTGGGGGATATCAGGTTGATCTGTTGTCATCGCCATAAGTTTATTTTTCTCCGGCCGCATAAAGTCGCAAGCACAAGTATTCAAAAAGCGCTGAGTCGAGTCTGTACGCCGGAGGATATTGTTACCAATTCGCCAAACAAAAACTATGTCGGACCTCTGGGTAATACGCCGCGATGGCTGGTAGGATCAACGATACGCAAAACGGTTCCCAAGTTATTTGGCTACTGGAACCACATGCCTGCACGACAAGTGCAGCAGATGGTAGGCGAGGAAATTTGGAATGGTTATTTCAAGTTTACAGTTGAGCGCAATCCCTGGGATCGCCAGGTATCATTGTATTACCACAGGACTGGCAAGCGCCACCGGAATATTGATTTTGAGACCTTCGTATCATCACAGATTTATCGCGCTTTACATGTGGTCAAATTAAACAACTACGATATTTACTCCATCAACGGCGAAGTGGCCGTCGATTATGTCTTGCGTTATGAAAACCTGGCCGAAGATTTTCAGAAAGTATTAGACATTCTTGGCATTGAGGAACGTGTAACGCTTGACAATTTCAGGGCGAACTGGCGCAAGACAAGACGGGATTACAGAGAATATTACAATAGTCACACCCGCGACCTCATCGCCAGATGGTACCGACGGGAGATTGAGGCATTCGATTACAAATTTTAACGGCACGACCGGAAAAACCGGACAAGGTCTCGTTTCCAGCCTCCCTGCACTGCTCCTGCAAAATCAACCCGAAGGTGGTGTGTTAAACCGGCGCGGGGCCGGGCTTACTACTACGGCACCACCGGGGCGCAGTTCCAACACTGCCAGGGCACGCTCATTGGTGCCGCTGCGTAAGAGGCGGAACAGGCCGTCAACACCGTCAAAGCCATCCGGGTTGGTCAATTGTCCGACGGTATAACGCTGGCCTTTTTGCGATGCAGCCAATACAGAAGCAAGGCTGACACCATCATAGGCGAGACTGGCAATTCTCAAGGGGTTCTTATTATAGGCGTTTTTGTAGCGTGCGATGAATGCAGCTTTAGCCACCGGGTCGGGCGATGCATACCAACCGCCATGAAGGGCTCTTATTGCTGACAGGCCGGGTTCATCCCACAGGCCGGTGCCGAGCAGGCGTATCTTTTCCTTGTCGAGACCCCTTTTTTCAAGCATTGCCGCCATGTCATATAACAGGGAGCCACCTTCAGGCAGTAAAATCGCTTCAACGCCACTGCGGCGGGAATTGGCGAATGTTGCCAGCCTTGCTATATTTTTGGCAGCACTTTTGGAGTTGCGGGCATATTGCTCCACCGACAGAACCTTGCCACCACGTGCTGTTACCGCCTGGTCAAATGCCGTATTTACAAGATTGCCATAAGGGGATTGGGGAATGAGACTGGCAAAGCCCTGCACACCTTTACCGGCGGCATAATTGACCACCCGGCTAATTTCCTGGCCGGGCAGAAAGCTTAGCAGATAAACGCCGTTTCCAGCCACTCTGCGGTCTGAGGAGAAAGCCAGAACAGGTATGTTGCCGGCTCTTGCCTGCTGGGCCACCGGTCCAACATTGGCCGATAGCAATGGCCCCAGAATAATCTCGGCACCCTCCTGCACAGCCTGTTGGGCAGCGGCGCGCGCACCTTCCGCTGTGCCTTTGGTATCAAGTGGAATAAGAACAACTTCGGCACCGCCGGCATCAAAAATCGCCAGTTCGCCGGCCTGCTTCAGAGCGGCCCCGATTTCACCGATCTTGCCGGGGCCGGTCAAGGGAACCAGCAAGGCCACCCGGGCGGCATTTTTTGAATTTACGACAGGTTTTTGCAACGTTGCATCGCTGTCACCGAAAAGCGATCTCGAGCCAAAATCTCCCCCGCATGCTGTCAGCCCAAGGGCCAGCACGATGCCCGTAAAAATTTTAAGGGCTTTCACTGATTTTCCTTTATTGAACATTGGCATATCGATGCACTGACAACATGTCTATTTCGTGTTTGAACACGAATAAATTATGGTGCCGTTGACCCCCCAAAGGCTTTATCCTGATTATCTGCTTTCCTGTTCACAACAGATTATCGTAATAATACCTGAACTTCCACAATTGTATAGGACAACATTGTTCCTGTCGATGAGTTAGGGTGAATAATGTCGATGCCCAAAGAACCCGCAAAAAGCCTGCAGCCGGGATTATATGTAACCGCAACGCCCATCGGCAATCTGGCGGATATTACCTATCGCGCCGTCAATGTGCTGAATTGTGTTGATCTGATTTTGTGCGAAGACACCCGTGTCAGTGCAAAATTACTATCGCACTATGAAATTTCCACCAATTGTATCGCCTATCATGACCACAATGGTGCCCGGGTGCGGCCACAGGTCGTGGAGAAACTGAAATCGGGCGCGGCCATTGCTCTGATATCAGATGCCGGTACGCCATTGATATCGGATCCGGGCTTTAAACTGGTGCGCGAGGCAGCTGACCTTGGCATTAATATATTAAGCGTTCCCGGCCCGTCTTCCCCGATAGCGGCTTTGAGCATTGCCGGGTTGCCAAGCGACCGGTTTTTGTTTCTGGGTTTTCTTCCGGCCAAAACCCACGCCCGCCGCCAGGTTTTAAGCGAAGTGTCGGGGATTAACTCCACCCTGGTGTTTCTGGAAACCGGTCCGCGCCTGATTAAAATGCTGCGCGATGTCCTTGATGTGTTGGGCCCGCGCCGCGGAGTTGTAGCGCGAGAGATGACAAAACTTTATGAAGAAGTCAGCCGGGGAACGATTGACCAGTTGATTGAGAGGTTTGGCGAAGTCGCCCGCGTCAAAGGCGAGATCGTTGTTATTGTTGAACCGCCCGCCGAAAAAGCTTTTACCGCTGATGAAATTGACAGCCTTATTACCGAACACCTGCACTCAACAAGCCTGAAAGAGGCGGTGGCCCATGTGGCAGAAATTACCGGTGTTGCCCGGCGTAAAATCTATACACGGGCGTTAAGCCTTTCTGGGGCGCAGGAAAAATGATGCCCGACAAAGCCCGGCACCATCGCCGTATCACCTATACTGCCGGCAAGCGGGCGGAGTGGCTGGCGTTGATCTATTTGCTCTGCAAGGGATACCGCCCTCTGGCCCGGCGCTATAAATGCCCCGCGGGCGAGGTTGATCTGATCGTTGCCCGGCGCAATCTTGTGGTGTTTGTCGAGGTGAAATATCGCGCTGACAGGGATGTTGCAGCTTTTTCCATCACACCTAAACAGCAATCGAGAATTATACGCGCCGCCCAATACTGGACACTGAAAAACCAGCATGACAAGCCGCAGGCAATGAGGTTCGATGTGGTCCTGCTGGCACCGTGGCGCCGGCCTTTGCATATTGAAAATGCATTTGTGGACATGACAGGATAATAAATGTCAGATATGGCAACCCCTTAGGCAACAACAGAAAAAATCTTATGAATTTAAAAATTGCGATCCAGATGGACCCGATAGAGACCGTTGATATTAGCGGTGATTCAACCTTTGCCATGATGTTGGAAGCGCAAAGCCGCGGCCATTCCCTGTTTTATTACCTGACAGGCGCTTTAAGTTTTCAAGATGGCAGGCTGAGTGCGCGCGGACGAGATCTGGAGGTGCGCGATAGTGTGGGAGATCATTTTTCATATGGCGAGATGTATGAACGCGATCTGGCCGGGGTTGATGTGGTATTAATGCGTCAGGATCCGCCGTTTGATATGTCGTATATTTCGGCCACCCATCTGCTTGAGCGTATTCATCCCGAAACACTGGTGGTCAATGATCCACGCTCGGTGAGAGATGCGCCGGAAAAGATATTTGTTACCGATTTTCTCGAATTTATGCCGCCAACTCTTATTACCCGCGATGAGCATAAAATCCGCGCATTCAAAAACGAACATAAAGACATCATCATCAAACCTCTTTACGGCAACGGCGGCCAGGGGGTGTTCAGGCTTGGTCGGGATGATGAAAATCTCGCCTCTATCGTTGAATTATTCAACGGTATGATGCCCGAGCCGATGATTGCGCAGAAATATCTGCCAGAAGTACGCGCCGGGGACAAGCGCATCATCCTGATTGATGGTGAGGTGGTGGGTGCCATAAATCGCGTACCCGCTGAGGGTGAAACCCGCTCCAATATGCATGTGGGTGGCAGGCCCGAAGAAGTCGACCTGACGGCACGTGACCTGGAAATCTGCGCCGTCATGGCACCGGTTTTGCGCGAGCGCGGGCTTATTTTTGTTGGCATTGATGTCATCGGTGATTACCTCACCGAAATCAACGTAACCTCACCCACCGGCATCTGCGAAATCAAACGCTTCGGCGGCCCCGACATCGCTGCCCTGATCTGGGATGCGATCGAAAAACGCCGGAAATGACATTTTGTTCCCTAATTGTTCTTGTCATGTAGAATAAAATAACTTATGCTTCGCGCAAGAGTTTGGCGGGAGGGCATTATGGTTGCGCATATTAATACGGTGGCTTTTCAGGGTATTGAGGCGCGCGTTGTTGATGTTCAGGTGCAGATGGCACCGGGGCTTCCTGCTTTTACGCTTGTGGGCTTGGCCGACAAGGCGGTGGCGGAAAGTCGTGAGCGTGTGCGCGCAGCCTTGAATGCCATTGGCCTGGCTTTGCCGCCAAAGCGTATCACGGTTAATCTTGCTCCCGCTGATCTGCCCAAGGAGGGCAGTCATTATGATCTGCCGATTGCGCTGGGGTTGCTGGCGGCGATGGATGTGATTTCGGCGGAAACTTTAAGCCGGTATTTTGTTCTGGGCGAACTGTCCCTTGATGGCTCAATCAGCGCTGTTGCCGGGGTTTTGCCGGCAGCCGTTGGCGCTAATGCTGCGGGCAAGGGCCTGATTTGCCCCGAAGCCTGCGGGCCCGAAGCGGCCTGGGCAGGGGCTGATATTGATATTTTGAGCCCGGCAACTCTGGTGCAGCTTGTCAATCATTTCAAGGGCATGCAGGTGTTGAGCCGACCTGAGCCCGGCATGGCTGATGACATTGCACATCTGCCTGATTTTGCCGACATCAAAGGGCAGGAAAGTGCCAAGCGGGCATTGGAAATTGTTGCAGCGGGCGGCCATAACCTGTTGATGACGGGTCCGCCCGGTGCTGGAAAATCAATGCTGGCGCAGCGTTTGCCCTCAATATTACCACCGATGGATGCCGAAGAAATGCTGGAAGTCTCGATGATTGCCAGCATTGCCGGAAACCTTAGTGAAGGACGTATTAATCCGCGACGACCGTTTCGCGATCCTCATCATACCGCCAGTCCAGCCGCCCTGATTGGCGGTGGCATCAAGGCCAGGCCCGGTGAAATTTCGCTGGCGCATCATGGGGTTTTGTTTCTCGATGAGCTGCCGGAATTTTCCCCGCGCGTGCTCGAAAGCCTGCGCCAGCCGCTGGAAAGCGGACAAACGATGATTGCGCGCGCCAATCATCATGTTACCTACCCGTGCCGGTTTCAGTTGATTGCCGCCATGAACCCGTGCCGGTGTGGCGGTGCGGGTGAACCCGGACACACGTGCAAACGCGGGCGAAAATGCGCTGATGATTATCAGGCAAAAATTTCCGGCCCGCTGCTTGATCGTATCGATATCCGCATTGAGGTGCCGGCGCTGAGTGCCGCTGACCTGGTATTGCCGGGGCCACGTGAATGCAGTGCGGAGATTGCCAAAAGAGTGATGGCGGCACGCGAGATACAACGCCAGCGTTATTCCTCGCTCGGGCACGCTCACATCAAAACCAACTCCCGCGCCGATGGCGAATTGCTGGAGAAAGTCGCCAGTCCCGATGCCGGTGGTCAGCAGTTGTTGCGCCAGGCCTCCGACGTCATGCGGTTAAGTGCGCGCGGATACCATCGCATTTTGCGGGTTGCCCGCACGCTGGCCGATCTCGATGGTATGGAGACACCATCCCGCGTCCATATTGCTGAAGCATTAAGTTATCGAAGTCAGGGGTTGAATTTAAGAACTGCCGCCTGATGGCGCGCGTACGCCAGTCAGCATGTGACGCTTGGTGCCGTGGCCAGGAATTTTTTTCACGTTAAACCCGCTGGATTGCAGGTTGCGGCGCACCCATCCAGCACTGGTGTATGTGGCAAAAGTACCGGTATCGTGAGTATGGGCAAAGACCTGCTCCATCAGTTGCGATGACCACATGTCGCGATTGAGTTGCGGAGAAAAGCCATCAAGATACCACGCGTGGGCTTTTTTGGGCCAGGTGCCTACACCTTCCAGAGCCTGAGCCTTGACAATTGTCAGTGTGGTTTGGTGATCCAGCTTCCACGCGGCGGGGGAACGGGTAAGTTGAGGCAACCGCCGGGCCATTTTATGTGCCTGCTCCATCAGGTCAGGCCAGGCGGAAATTGCGCGGATAACTGCCGCTGCATCGAGCGGAAAGGCTTCAAAGGAGGTAAAATCAAGTTGTTGCCCGGGACGACGATGCTGACACCATTGGCGCCAGGTTTCGAGGAAATTGAGGCCGGTGCCAAAACCCAGTTCGGCTATCTGAAAATGATCGTGGGAGTGCCAGCGTTGTGGTAAATCATTACCGGCGAGAAACACATGGGCAGTTTCAGCCCGGCCGTCATTTTGTGAATAAAAATGATCACCAAACTGCTGCGAGTATGGCTTGTCCCCATCGTCCCACGAAAGAGCGTGGATGTCATTTTCGTTCGTTGTCCCGATTGCTCTTAATCCTTCCAATTGGTCAATCATTACATAAGGGAAATTGCTCGTGCCAGCCTTAATTCCAAATGAAGATGCCCGCCGGTTTTTTCTTCACCTTCAGGGCCTGAGCCAGCCACCTGGACGCCGCATTGATACCGATGGTGTTTTCCAGCTGATAGAACAGATCGGGTTTGTGCAGATTGACAGTATCAATACGGTGGAGCGGGCGCACCATCAAATACTGTTTTCGCGCAACCAGACCTACCACCATGACCACCTCAGGCACCTGCACGAAAATACCGGGGCGGTATTTGAAAACTGGACCCATGATGCGTCGATCATTCCCAGCAGTTATTATCCTTTTTGGCGTCATCGTTTCGAACGTTCGCGTGAGCATTTGCGTCAGCGCTGGCACAAATGGCGACGCGACGGGTTTGAAGAACTGTTTGATGATGTGCGTGGGCATATTGAGCGCCACGGCCCCACCCTGTCTCGAGACCTGACGGTCGGGGACAGGAAAAAAAGTTCCGGTGATGGCTGGTGGGACTGGCATCCGGCCAAGACAGCACTGGAATATCTGTGGCGCACCGGGGAAATTGCCGTTGTGCGCCGGCAGGGTTTTCAGAAAGTCTATGATTTGAGTGCCCGGGTCATTCCCGAGTGTCATTTTTGTGAAGAAATTTCAGTTGAAGACTTCATCCACTGGTCATGCACAAACGCACTTGATCGCCTAGG
>JAJRTY010000133.1 GCA_024278055.1 Alphaproteobacteria bacterium
AGCTAAAACAACACGTTCACGAAGATCAATCGAATAAGCTCGTACCATACAGGCTGGCCTCCTCTCCAGCCCATATCTTGAAGCATAAAACAAATGATTTGGGAATCCTAAGCGATTCAATAAATATCAGAAACGCTCTAAACCCTCAAGGCTGCAAAACCACCCGGCCTGTGATTTTACCTTCCCGCAAATCGTCCAGTGTTGCCGAGGCCTGATTCAGGGGTCTGGTTTCGATAGGGATGGGCGAGATTGCGCCTGATTGCACCAGCGCGATCATCTCACGCGCATCATCCAGAGAGCCCACAAAAGTTCCAATGATGGAAATTGCCCGCAGCGGGAACATGGGGATTGGGATTTTGAATTCTCCACCAATCAATCCGGCAACCACCACCCGCCCGCCTTTGACGAGGCAGCCCTGGGCAAAGTCCAGAGAGGTTTCAGCGCCGACAAAATCCACCGCCGCCTGCGCCCCGCCGGTCATTTTGTAAAATGCGCGGCGGGCTTGCTTGTCACTGGGATCGAAACACTCCAGTGCCCCGGCCTTGACACCCTGTCTGCGCTTGTCGGCATCAATGTCGCAGGCAAAAATTGGGCCGTCAAACATGGATTTTGCAAATTGCAGGGCCATCATGCCAACGCCGCCCAGCCCCATAATCATCAGCGCATCAGCTTGCCCAAGTGGTCCGGCTTTTTTCAAAGCACTATACGCCGTCAGGCCCGAACACATATAAGGCCCGGCGAGTTCGGGTGAAATGCCGCTGTAATCGAGAAGATAGCGCGGATGAGGAACTACTACATAATCGCTAAACCCGCCATCAACATTGAGGCCCAGATGGTGGGTTTTCTTGCACAGATGTTCCTGTCCTGAAGTGCATACTGCGCAAGCATGACACCCGATCCAGGGATAGACGATGCACCTTTGCCCAATGATGACATCTTGGGCCTGGCGGCCAAAGCCAACAACCTCACCTTCAATCTCGTGGCCAAGTGTGAACGGCAGATCGCGACCTGATCTGACATCGAGCTGTTTGTCATTCCCCAGGTCAAAGTAGCCATCCTGCAGGTGAATGTCGGAATGACAGACGCCACAATGGTGTACCCGTATTAAAACTTCTGTACCCTTGGGCCTGGGCGTTTGTGCGGTGGTCTCAGCCAGTGCGGCCCCATACTCAACAATTGATTGCCGCTTCATATAACGTAATCCTTCCCGACCTTCGTCAGGCCTCAGCCATCCTCAAAGAGTTACCTTTAAATGTGTGACCGACTGAGGTCAATCGTCGTCATCATCAAGACCGGCAGGCAGCTTGTGGGCAACACCTTTATGGCACTCAATACATGTTTTTCCTTCTTTGAAAGCCACCTGCATTTTTTCAGCCGCCCGGCGACCTTGTTTTTTAAAGGACATCGATTCATAACTGTGGCAGTTTCGGCATTCGCGAGAATCAGTTGCCTTCATCGATGCCCAGACACGCTCGGCAAGCACCAGTCGTTTGGCTTCGAATTTTGCGGGCGTGTTAATTGTTCCCAGTGCCTTGTAATACAGTTCGCGGGTGGCCTGAATTTTGCGGATTAATTTTGGTGTCCATGCTTTGGGAACATGGCAATCAGAACAGCTGGCGCGCACGCCCGAAGCATTGTTGAAATGCACTGTCTTCTTGTATTCCTCATACACTGTTGAACGCATTTCATGGCACGAAATGCAAAATTTGGTGGTGTTGGTATACTCCATGGCGGTGTTGAAGCCCCCCCAGAAAATTATACCTGCAATCCCACCAACTATGAATATGGTTCCCCAGGCAAAACGTTGTGTGGGTTGCCAGAACCATCTCCAGATTTTCGTGATCATATATGTTTTCCTACCAGTTTGAAACATCTGCACCGGCAGATTAAGCCGGTGCAGAGCAGGTGAAAATTGATCATCTTTCTTTTGGCATGGTCGCCATAAGGGCCATCAGATCAACAACGATCTGTCTATCGAGTGCGCGTAATGCAGGCATTTGTTCATCAGGCTGGCCGTTGAGAATCTTGTGCATGACTTCCCACGGGTTGCCCATCTGCTTGCCGAGTGTCTTCTTCATGTCTTTAGGCAAATCGCCTTTGACGCCATGACACTGGGCGCACATAGTATCAAAATAGTCCCGTCCGCGGACGGCATCGCCACCTATAACGGCCTTGGTTGAGTAATCGATATACTTACGCATATCGACCTGGCCTTTGGAGACGAACAAGGCAATATCCTGAAAGTCTTCTTCCGCCATCAGGCCGGAAAACTTATGGGTATCATCTTTTATAATGGCAACAATTTTATCAAGATCAGCACCAGCCATCGCGTTGATACCCTTGATGCCGGTATTGTATGAACCCGAACCGTATGCGCCATCAACACCCAGATTATCCCATCCATGACAGGACTTGCAACGCCATGTGGTGTTGCCCTTTTTCTTGGTGTTTGCGGCGGGCCAGGCCGGATGAGTCTCTTTTGGTTTCTCAGCCTTAATCACAGCGAACCACTTGTCATAAAGCTGAGCGCCACGGACAATTGACCCTTGCTCGGACGCCATCACAGGTAAGGGCGACACAGCGATAAAGACAAAGGAAACAAAGATGAGGAGGGAGGTTTGGAAAATGAACAATCTACTCATGGTATTTCTCCATTATGAGTTGTTGGTTGTCAATTTTCCCCAGGATAAAATTTTGGTGATTCATCTTGGCACATTTTTTTGGTTCTAGCCATTTTTTTCTTGGTGCAGGTGATGTGCAAGTCGACAAAAACCGGCAAGATCAACCTGCTCGGCGCGCCAGTCAGGTTCGATTTCGGCAAGCTTGAGAATTTGCAGCGGCCGTGGAAATATGGTTTTCAGACTGGAGCGCAACATTTTACGTCGCTGGGAAAATGCTGCCCGCGTGACGGCCTCCAGATCACCGATATCCGGTGCATCCACCTGTGGTATTTTGGGAATCAATTCAACCAGTGTGGATGTTACCTTTGGCGGCGGCGTAAACGCTTTCGGGTTGATGTCAAATAATGTTTGGGTATGACAGCGAAAATTGGACAGGACGCTCAACCGGCCATAGGCTTTTTGTCCCGGCTCAGCCACAATTCTTGCGGCAACTTCTTTTTGAAACATCAACGTCATGCGTTCGAACCACGGCGGCCACGGATCGGTTTTAAGCCAGTTAATCAACAACGCTGTGGCCACATTGTAAGGCAGGTTGGCGATGATCACACAAGGCCCGTCTATATGGCTTTGCAAAGGGGTTTTTAGTGCATCCCCCATAACAACATGAAGCCTGCCGGGGTAAGTATCGGAAATAGCGTTGAGCACCGGTTTAAACCGCAGGTCGCTTTCAACCACGACCACCTGTCTGGCCCCCTCCATGAACAAAGCCCGCGTCAGCCCACCGGGGCCGGGCCCAATTTCGATAACTGTAAACCCGTCAATTTTACCGCTGGCACGTGCGATGCGTCGGGTGAGGTTGAAGTCGAGAAGAAAATTCTGGCCAAAGGATTTTTTTGCACTCAGCCCCAGGCTGGCAATTACGTCTCTTAAAGCGGGGAGGGGGTCCATATCGACCATGGATCAGGCCCCGGATTTGTGTAAATAATTCTGCCTGCAAACAGCCATTTGTGCGGCGCATTTAAGCGCTTCTTCAAGGCTGCGAGTATCCGCAATTCCCTGGCCGGCGATGTCCAGCGCGGTGCCATGATCAGGAGAAGTTCGGATGAAATCGAGCCCCAGGGTAATATTGACACCCGTATCAAATCCAAGTGTTTTAACCGGTATCAGGGCCTGGTCATGATACATGCACAAGGCAGCATCATATGTTTTGCGCGCTGCTTCATGAAACAGCGTATCTGCGGGAAGGGGGCCGCGAATGGTGAGCCCGCGAGATTTCAGCGTTTCCACCGCCGGCTTGATAATTGTCATATCTTCAACACCAAGCGCGCCATCTTCTCCGGCATGGGGATTTAGCCCGGCCACAACCAGCCGTGGCTGTTCCAAACCAAAGCACCTGACCAGATCTCTATGCACGATTTCAGCCGTCTGCATAATAAGTTCACCTGTCACAGCAGCGGGAACCTGAGCGAGGGCCATGTGTATGGTCACCGGAACCGTGCGCAATCCCCCTCCCTGCAGCATCATAACAGCCCTGGGTACCTTGCCGCCCGAACTGGCTAAATGGGCGAGAAATTCTGTATGGCCTGGAAACGAAAAACCGCTGTCATACAGGTTTTTCTTATGAATTGGGTTGGTAACAATGCCGGAAACTTCCCCGCATGAGGCAAGTTTAACGGCAGTTTTGATAGCGCCGGTAATGCAGGGTGCAGCTGTAGGATCAAGGTCGCCCGGTGAAACTTCGCAATCCTCGTCCAAAGCCAGCAGGGGCAGGGCATGAGGAAAAATATCGGCTGCTTCTGCGGGGGTTTCAACCTTGTGACAGATAACATCAAATCCCAACCGGCTGCTGCATTCAGCCATCTGAGCTTCGCTGGCTATCAGGACAAACGCAGGTGTTTTCGAAGTTTCACGATCCTGCCACGCCTTGAGGGCAAGCTCCGGGCCGATACCGGCAGGCTCTCCCATTGTCAAGGCAAGAGGAGGCAAGTGTGATCTGAGCTGCACCATGTCCAAAACTGCCCGCAGGTTCAAAGGGAGAGACTCTAACGAATATCAATAATGGCATCGCGTTTTAAATCGCGCAAATATCTTTTGGAAATAAGGCCGAATTGCTGGCTCGCCAGTCAGGCGCGAACCTGTTCACGGGTAACTTCCGGGGCTGTAACAGTTTTGTTTGAGCAGTAGGCCAGAAGCTCGATACCCTGGCGGGTCATATTGGGCGGCAACAGTTTTCCGGGGCCGGTTCTGCGAAGAAGCTTTCGCAGTTTAGGCTTTATCTGTTTTACCGGAATCGGACCGACATTGCGGATCTGTACATTATATATGTCTTTGGCAATACGCCGCGTACTTCTACACCCCTTGAAGCCCTCAATGATCCTTTGGGCTTCGATCTGCCGCCCCTGGATGCTGCTTGGATCCAGGGCGCCATCGAAGGGCAAATTGATTTGCTGCAGCATGAAGAACCTCTGGACAGGCCGTTTGTTCTTTTTTGCCCGCTGGTAAGCGCGGTCAATATCCTGTTCATCGAGGTCCACGAGTTTTCCAAATCTCCGGCTCAAAATCCGCTGCCAGGCGAGCAATGCTTTTACCCGATGCCGCATTGTTTTGGGATTTACACCAATTTTTTTCAATTGCTTATTGAAGGTCTCAGGAGTGGAGCGCCTGCGTTCGACCATCTTTTCGATGGTTGCGTCAATTTCCTTGTCTGATACAGAAATTCTAAGGCGATTGGCATGTTGGCGCTGCAGCTGTTCTTCGATAAGCTCTTCAAGAATCTCTTTGCGCGACCCCGATGTCTGACCAAGTAATTTATTCAGTTTTATCCGCTGGCTGATATCAAACTGGGAAATTGGCTCGTCATTGACGACAGCGGCAATCTTGGGGTCTGTTTGCGCAAATGCCGGATTGCTTTTTCCAGCCGTCAACCCGACACTTAAACCAAGAAGCAACAAGAGCGGCCATAGTTCAAACGCATTTCGGATTTTTGGCGGAGCAGTATTCAATTCGTCGTCTCTGTTTTTCATCGCCTTTTGCAGGCAGTTCTTAAAGTTGTTCGTTCTTTTATGAGGGCCCGAAAAATGTGTCTAAACCATGTTAATCGATAAAAACCAGAAAAGGCCCGGTGGATTTATAACCTACAGACCGCCGCCAAATCCGGTGCCACCGATGGTTTTCAGAGTAATCTGGAAAAACAGTGATTTTTCCGGCTCAAGATCCCGGTCTGCAGTAAATGTTTCTTTGTAAGCCAACGACAGAATGAGGCATTCGTTCTCATAGGACAGGCCGACGCCATCTTCTAATCTGAAGCCGTTTCTAACGTCATAATAAATGTTGCCAAAAGCGGTCCATTCCTTACTCAGTTTAACACTGGCAGATGCATTGATAACTTCGCTGGCGGAAAGTTCGCCAAAGGCTGGGGCGGCGGCCAGTCTGGTGTATGAAACTGAACCGGAAAGTCTGTCGAAAGTGCCGCTAACGGCAAGTTCATTACGTTTTACAGAAAAATCCGCATCATCAAGCCTGACCCGGGCCGACATTAAAATGCCGCTTGTTGGCTGTATATATAATTCTCCCACATAATCAGAAGAACCATTTTCCAGCCCTGTATTGGGGCCAAAACTGTTTCTGCCGCCGAGTTGGTAGGATTGGCCTGCGACCGCACGCAACCACACATCTGAGTTATTATCACTATAGGTGTAGGAAAGACCAACATTGGCCCGCGTTCCACCTTCCAACCGGTCAACGCCGGCAAATTTATCGATTGAAAACAGATTGGTTGTACCAAACTCAAAACTCTGGCTGTCCTCATTGGGAATTCGCGATGTTTTGGTTTCATTGGGTCGTACAATCACCTGGGCGATGGGCTCAATTATATGCAGTCCGCTATTGGTGGATTTCGCCCACGGCATTCTGATATCAACACCGCCAACAGGTAGTATACGGGCAAAGGCTTCAGAGCCGCCGCCGGCGGTTGCAACATTGTTGGTGCGATAAAGATCGCCACGACCTTGCGCAAAAGGAGTGACGACAACTCCCGATGATGTCTTGATGGTCTTGCGCCAGCTGACTGTTGTGGAAAGTCGCGTTGAATCTGCACCGGTGTCGCGTTCCACGTTGAAGAAACTGGTATCAACCTCAACCTCGCCGCCAAGGACAGGTTTATCGTAGGTATAATTATATTCCAGGGCGGGGAGTATATACGGAGTGGTATTGGTATTATCGGTTGTGCGCAGGCCTTGAAAATAATAACTGCGTACATCAAAGTAATTTCGGCCTTTGAGACCGGTCAGATAGGCTTGTGAAATCAGCGTATTTTCGTCTTTGATGTTGTAACGGCGTAAAAACGTATCATCGCTGGTTAACTCGACATCCCAGCCCCATTTCCAGTTATCATTAATATTGAATTCACCATCAGAAAACAAAGCGCCGCGAAACCGCTTGTCGCCAGGTGATATATTTGTCGGTTCCAGCTGATAAATGCCGATGGGACGAATACTGTATCTGCCGTTCGTAAGGCGTTGCCGAAATTCAACATCGGCCAGCAAACCCTGTTTGGTGGTAATCGTTGGAGAGAATGTCACATCTACGTTAGGCGCAATATTCCAAAAATAAGGTACCTTGATACCACTGCCGAACTGATCGGAAAATGTATAGCTCGGTGTAAGAAATCCCGATTTACGTTTCACCGTTGGATCGGGGTGCGTGAATCTTGGAACATAAAGAACCGGAACGCCAAAAAACTCGAGCTTGGCATTTTCGTAACTTATGGTTTTTTCATTCTTGTCATGCACAACCTTGTCGGCCTTAATTTGCCACAACAAAGGTCTGCCTTTGTTTTTTTCACACGCTTTGCAGGCTGAATAGACAACCTTCGAAAAGACTGTTGTATTACCTTCTTCGCGGGTGGCGGAAGCGGCGGCCAGACGGGCCTGATTTGTGAAAACCGTATATAAGGTCTGAACATTGCCTTCGCGGAATTTATCGGACAGGCGCACGGTATCAGCATAAACAACATTGCCATCCGGCTCAGTCAGGATAACATTGCCACTGGCAATCAGAAGGTCGCGATTGGGAGAATAGGTAACGCGATCTGCCAGCACCGTATATTTATCGAAATAAATTTCAACATTTCCGGTAGCTGTTGCAGTGCCGGTTTCCTTGTCATAAGCGAGATTGTCAGATTTCAACAATAATGACTGATTGGTATCCGGAACCTCGAGTTTTGGAAGTTTGAGGGGCGAAAAGTGCGATTTAGCCGCTGCAGGAGTAACTCCCGGCGAATAAATCGTCAGTCCAGCCACAACAAAAAGGCCCAGTGCGAAACACTCGCTGAGCTTTTTGCTGAGGCCCAGACCTTTGAAGCGGAACTGCCACTTCGTCATTAAACGACCCCTACTGTAAATACGCACATACTACCCATCTTCATTATACAATAAAACGGTTACGCCAATCATTAAAGCAATACTTGCCGGAGACCATGCGGCAATTATCGGTTGTACCCGACCGGCACCGCCAAGAGCTTCCGCCAAATCGGTTAAAAAATACAATAAAAACCCTGATCCAACTCCTCCAAGTACCATGCGTCCGATTTTACCTAACCTGAAGACCTGCATGGAAAAAACGGCTGCGACAATCACCATAGCACCCAAAAGAATCGGACGCGACAATAATGTGTGATATTGGACCTGAAATCTGTCGGCTGGCAAGCCCGCGTTACGTGCCGTCTTGATAAATCTGGGGAGTTGCCAGAAAGAAATCTCCTTTGGATCGCTTAAACTGTCGGAAACCTGCTCTGCGGTTAAAAAAGTATCCAGGCGGACAGTGTTGCGCCTGACCGGCTTCGAATCAGGGCCGGTAATCCAGGCTTGCGTCAGGCTCCAGAAACCATCGTGTAATTCTGCAATCGGTGCTTCAATACGTTCGTAAAACGCCCCATCCAGGTTGAATTTCCAGACAGTGATGTTTTTTAACAACACTCCGCCGAGTTCTGCTGTTTCGGCATGAATGATCGAGGAGCCCTGATTATCCCTTTGTTTAAGCCAGAGTCCGGCTTTGGCAAGCGAGAGTTTACTGTTTTCCGATTTAAAATATTTAACTTCAAGGCGTTCGGATGTTTTATTCAAATTTGCACCCAGTGGATTCAGCACCGTTACTGCAAATATACCGATTAAAACTGCAATTATGATGGGGGGAGACAGAAACTGCCAGACCGAAAGCCCTGATGAGCGGGCAATGACCAGCTCCTGGCGTCGGTTGAGCTTTAGAAAAGCGAACATCGAGCCGAACAGAACAGCAAAAGGAAGTACCTTTCCCGATAAGACCGGCAATCGAAACAAAGCCAGTATAAAAGCTTCAATTCCGCCAAAGCTTTCGTTGGTTTGTCCTCGTCGTAAAAGCTCAACGATGTCTATGAACAGGATCATCACTAGAAAAGTCGCGTATGTCGACATGATCGCGAAGAAAGTTTGTCCGGCAATATAACGCGAAAGGATGCGGCGACTTGTCATAGATAACCGACCTTAACCTGCATTGGAGATTAGAGATTGCGAGCGTCTGCTACGCAAAAACGAACCGACCTGATTGAGGTTAATGTAAAAAAGCGATATCAAAATAACCAAAAATGGCAATGCGTAAACCAATAGCACGGCCCAATCTTTTTTGGCCGACAAATTGGTTAACGCCAGACCAAGTCCACGCACCAGTACCACCGTGAAAATTGCCAGCAAAATCCGGATAATTTGTCCCTGGCGTGCTGTTTGAGCGTCAGCAAGAAAGGCCAGAGCAATCAGCGTGAAGACCAGCGGGTAAAGGACTGAAGCTAGACGGCGATGCAATTCCGCACGAATTTTCCCCGGAAAAGAGCGGAAATATGGATCAGTTGGATTAGGGTAGAGCAGATCGCCCAAAAACTTTTCCTTTGGTTCCAAATACGATATTTCCGATTCGGGTGCGAAACCGGACAGGTCATACGAGTATTTGGTAAAAGCAACAAGATTGGTTTTTTCCGCGCTCCCCGCACGACGCTGAGTACTGCCATCGTAAAACACCATAAAGTTACCACCCTCGTTGCCAATCAATGAACTTCGTTTGGCTACAATTGTGATCTGTTCCGCCAGGTTGCGCCTGTCGTGAATAATCACGCCTAACATGTCATTATTTTTATCACGCTCACGAAAATATATTGTGACGCCTTTTAAGGGAGAGAAAAACCGACCGGGTTGCAACAGGTTGGCCAACAGATCAGCGCGAATTTGGGTGACCTCCGCCCGCAAAAGCTGAAGGCTTTTCGGCATTATATATGCATTTACCGCTGCCACCAGAACAGTAACCAGCAGGCTTGCGAAAATAAACGGGCGCACAATTTTCCATTTACCCGACCCGGCGGCATAAATGACAGCAAGTTCACTGTCCTGGTTCATGCGGTTCAGGGTGTAAATGCAGGCGATCAGCAAGCCTATCGGTGCGATGAGGCCGGCAAGGTTGGGAATGAACAAAAGAGAAAGGCGAAAGAAAATCCCGGCTCCCTGACCTTGCAGAATAATCAGGTCCAGCAGCCGCGTTGACTGAGTAAGCCACGCTATGGCTGTAATTATAACCGTGCTCATCACAAAGGGAAACATGATCTGCAGGAATATGTAGCGACTTAAAAGGTTCATATTCTGGTGCGATGCCCGTGCGTATCCCAATTCGGATCTGTCAAAAATCCCCCTGGCAGGAAAATTCCCCAATCGTATGCTATAATCATATACCTAACGCCTGTTCATGGCAGTAATTGGACGAAAACATGCTTTAGGCTTCCTTTACGCCACAGCCATCTCGACAGCAAAAAGACCAATGGATTGCTGTAAGATATCCCAATGGAGTGATTCCCGGTCAGCTTTGCTTCTTACAGAAATTAAATAAGTCTGATAAAAGGCGTGTCACACTATCGATTCATTGCCCAAAAAAAGGTTGAACACCATATGAAAATCACATTTTCCGCCCTGTCGATACCCAAAAAAGGTTCCGCCGTCGTCCTTGCCGGTAAAGATAACAAGTTGGGGATTATTGCTCAGGGGCTTGATGAGAGTAGTGATGGTGCTCTGACCCGTGCCATGAAAGCCGCCAAATTCAAAGCAGAGCAGGGGAATTTTCTCGAGATTCTCGCACCCGCCCACCTGAAGCTTGATCGTATAATTATCGCCGGTATCAGCAGTGATGAAGAATTGAGTCTGCACGACTGGGAGCGCTTTGGCGGCGGTCTTCATGGCAGACTTGCAGCTTGCAAATCTGAAGCTGTGACTTTGGTTCTGGAAAGCGCCGGCGATGATGATAAAGTTTCGTCCCAGGCAATCGCGCGTGCCATTCATGGTGCCGTTTTGCGCAGTTACAGGTTTGACCGTTACAAGGGTGAAATAAAGGGTGGGGACAAAAAGAAAAAAGACAAAAAGCAAGGCGATAAAAACTCAAAATTACCTGATAGTATGGCCGTACAGTGCGAAAAAACTGCCGATGTCCGCAAAGCCTATAGCGCTCTCGACGGTCTTGGCTCTGGCGTTTTTGTTGCCCGCGATCTGGTCAACGAACCGGCAAATATTCTTTATCCATTAGAGTTTGCTGCCCGCGCCAAAAAACTCACCAAACTGGGGGTGAAGGTTGAGGTTCTCAGCGAAAAGCAAATGGAAAAACTCGGAATGCACGCACTTTTGGGCGTGGGGATGGGAAGTGTGAGGGATTCAGCCCTCGTGGTTATGCAATGGAACGGCGGGCCGAAAACCCAAAAACCCATCGCCTTTGTTGGCAAGGGCGTCACTTTTGATACCGGCGGCATTTCGATTAAGCCCGGCGCTGGCATGGGCGACATGAAGGGTGATATGGGGGGGGCAGGTTGCGTTACCGGCCTGATGCATGCGCTCGCTGCACGCAAAGCCAAGGCCAATGTGATTGGTGTCATAGCCCTGGCCGAAAACATGCCCGATGCCGCCGCCCAGCGCCCCGGTGATGTGGTAACGTCGATGTCGGGCCAAACCATTGAAATTCTCAACACCGATGCCGAAGGGCGTCTGGTTCTGGCCGATGCGCTGTGGTACACGCAAAAGCGCTTCAAACCGCAATTCATGATAAATCTTGCCACCTTGACCGGAGCCATTCTGGTCGCCCTGGGGCAGGAACATGCCGGATTATTCTCCAACAACGATGAACTGTCGCAACGAATAACCGATGCAGGCCTGACCACTGGAGAAAAGGTCTGGCGCATGCCGCTGGGGGCCGAATATGACAAGATGATTGACTGCGATATCGCCAATATGAAAAATATTGGTGGCCGCTATGCCGGATCAATCACGGCGGCGCAGTTTTTACAGCGTTTTGTCAATGATGTGCCCTGGGCCCATCTTGATATTGCCGGTACCGCCATGAACTCGCCCAAAAGTGAAATAAACCGCAGTTGGGCCTCGGGCTATGGCGTGCGTCTGTTAAATCAACTTGTTGCCGATCATTATGAAAAATGACTGAGGTCCTGTTCTATCACCTTGAGCGCTCACCGCTGGAACGCGTTTTGCCGGAATTGCTGGAAAAATGCCTCCAGCGCGGGTGGCGCGTGATTGTGCAGGCGGGGTCGCGCCAACGGGTGGAAGCGCTTGATGCAGGCCTGTGGACCTATAGCGAGGCGTCATTTTTACCGCACGGGACCGATTATCAGGACAATCCACAAGATCAGCCAATTTTGCTAACTATAGAAAACGACAATAAAAATAATGCGGACATACGGTTTTTGGTTGATGGCGCGGATACGGATGATGTTTCAGGTTATGAGCGTGCGATTTATATGTTCAATGGCCGTGATGAAGAAGCCCTGATCACTGCCAGAAAACAATGGAAAGCCTATAAAGACAGCGATCACGAGCTTACTTACTGGGCGCAGAATGAAGCTGGGAAATGGGAAAAAAAGGGTTAGATTATGCGACTGAAATATCGTCTTTTAACCGGTGTTGACGACCGTTCTTTTTGTGAAAAAGTATCGCTTGCTCTCGAGGAAGGCTATGTATTGTACGGATCACCCACCATGACCTTCAACGGGCACAATATTATTGTCGCCCAGGCAGTGATCTTGCCTGAATGACAGAGCTTTTTCAGACATTTGATGTTAACGGCAAGGCGATGGAGCTGGTTGAGAGGTCAAAGGTGCATCAAACCGGCCTGTGGCATCGATCTTCAATCGTCTATCTGTTTCATCCCGATGGGCGTATGTATGTACAAAGACGTGCCGCCTGCAAGGATCTCTATGAAAACCTGCTTGATCACAGTGTCGGTGAACATCTGGTGCCTGGAGAAAGCCATATTGATGCCGCCCATCGCGGTCTGCATGAAGAGCTTGGAATTAGCGCAATAGAGCTGGAACCATTGGGAGATGAACGCCGCCTGTGTACAGAAATTCCCGAGCACGGCATCCGGGACAATGAATTTCAGCAGGTTTTCAAGGGTGTCTATGAAGGTGACATGCACCTTGATCCCAAAGAAGTATCCGAAATCCACCTGTTCACACTGGAACAACTTGCCGTAAAAATTGAACGGGAGCCCGAAACCTTCACGCCCTGGTTCGAAAATGACCTGGCCACATATGGTTTTTTACCTTGAGGACCGAGGGAACCGGACTTGCTGTTTAATTCTCAGATTTTCCTGGTTGTATTTCTTCCCATAGTGGTCGCTTCCTTCTGGTTGCTGGCCCGCTACCGCCACAGCGGCCATCCGGGCTTTCGACTGCTGTTATTGCTGGCGTCCTGGGTATTCTACGCCTATTGGGATATCCGGCTTTTGCCATTGCTGCTGGCCTCAATAATCGTCAATTATTTGTTGATTTCAATTTTGGTCAAATCCCCCGGCTCCAGGAAGCATTTCCTGTTTATCGGCATAGCCCTCAACTTAAGTGTTCTTGGATTTTTTAAGTATTTCAATTTTTTCGTCGAAAACCTGCCGGCCTCTTTCGGGTTTGATGGCGACAGGTTCAATATTGTCCTGCCGCTGGCCATATCGTTTTTCACCTTCCAGCAGATTTCAGCGCTGGTTGATGCCACAAGGGAAAAGTTTCACCACCAGAACCTGCTTGATTATGCCCTGTTTGTTTCGTTCTTCCCGCAGCTGATTGCCGGTCCCATTGTCAGGCATGACCAGTTGGTGCCGCAATTACAAACCATGCCCGACCGGCGTGACATTGACACTAAAATTGCCCGCGGACTGCTGCTCCTCACTCTGGGACTGGCCAAAAAAGTCCTCATCGCTGATAATCTTGCCCAGGTTGCCAATCCCCTGTTTGATGCCTCTCTTAAAGCCGGGTTGCACATAGTGGACGCCTGGATTGCAACATTTGCCTTTGGTTTTCAGATTTATTTTGATTTTTCCGGCTATTCGGATATGGCGCTGGGGTTGGCCTTGATGTTTGGCATAGTCCTGCCGGTTAATTTCAAATCACCATATAAATCTCAATCGCTCACCGATTTCTGGCGTACCTGGCACATTACGCTCTCATCTTTCCTGCGCGACTACCTCTATATTCCCCTTGGCGGCAGCCGCCATGGTCCCACACGCCGGGCATTGGCTGTAGCAGCAACCATGCTGCTGGGTGGGTTGTGGCATGGCGCAGGCTGGAATTTTATTATCTGGGGCGGGTTACACGGCGCTGGCATAGCCATCAATCAGATCTGGCGTCGTTTGGGATATAACCTGTGGCCGCTCATCGGCTGGGCGTTGACGTTCATATTTGTAATGATCACTTTTTTGATTTTCAGAGCCGAAAGTGCAACATCCATATACAATCTGCTGATGTCGGTGATTGGACTGGGGCGGCCCGAAACCCCGTGGAATTTTTCTCTCGACGGTATGCAGGTTACCGTGTTCATTGCCGCATTCATTGCCGCGCTGGCCCTGCCGGAGCCTTATGAACTGAGCCAGCGCCAATTTTGGAAAACCCCATCGTTTGCCACCGGAGCTGCTGTGCTTCTGGTGGCAATTATTGTCTATCTTGGAGGATCCTTTGAACAGGAATTCATCTATTTTCAGTTCTAGATCCTATGTCAAACGCTTCGTTTTGACGGCGGCAGGTATGCTCGTGGTTGCGATATTGTTCGTGGCAATTGTCGATCCCAACAACACGCTTGCCTTGAGCCCGCCATTTGAGCGCTACCCTGCTGCCACCAACCAGAGGTTTTCCTATCCATCTATTGCACGTTCGAAAGCGTTTGACAGTCTGATTTTAGGCACGTCAACCACGCGCATGCTGGAGCCCGCCAACCTCAACAAAAATCTCAATGTCAACCTGGCAAACCTCTCGATGAATTCGGCAACCTGGTGGGAACAGGAGCAGATATTCAACCTGTTTTTACGGCACCATAAACAACCCCGGTTGATAATCTGGGGGATTGATACAATTTGGTGCAGCCCTGACAAACCCGGTCCGCAGTTGACGCAGAGAAAATTTCCCGAATGGTTGTATGATGAAAACAGCTGGAATGACTATTTCCATATCCTCAATTTCAAAGCCTTTGAGCGTGCGGGCAAACAGGTTGGAATTCTTCTCGGGCTGCGTCAGCCCAACTATGGCCGGGACGGTTACAGGAGCCTGAACAAGAAAGGCACACCTTATGACCTTGCCAAAGCCCGGCGCAAAATTTACGGACAAACCGAACCGATCGCGCCCGCTAAAGCTCTGGAAAGGCCGTCAATTGATGCCGTTACACGAAAAAACTGGCAGTTCCCGAACCTCAAAACTCTCGACAGATTGATATCAAAGACAGGCGAAAATACCCGCGTGGTTTTGATGATGGTACCCTATCATCAAAATTCGCTTGGTCCCCCCAATGGCCCGGCGATGCTGAGATATGATGAATGTAAAAAGCGGGTTTTTAAACTGTCAGACAGGTTTCAAAATGTCGACGTCATTGACTTCATGTTTCGCTCAAGCTTCACCAATGAGGACAGAAACTACTGGGACCCGCTGCATTTCAATGAACAAGGAGCCAAACAGATTGAAAACGCTCTTGTAGATTTCATCGCCAAAGGAAAAACCGTCTCGACAATCTACCGTACGTCTCTCACCCCCCGCCAAGCCGGCGATAAATCCTAGTTCCCGGGCGACCATCCACTTTCAGACCGAATTTTCTCTGGGCCTTTTTTATGCCCGCCCGCGTTGCCGGGCCAATGCGGCCGTCCGCTTCTCCAATGTTAAAGCCGTTTTTATTAAGCAGCTTTTGCAGGTGCAATCGCTGTTTGCGTGACAGGCCGGGATCATTGGTGGGCCACGGTTTTACGAAGGGTTTTCGACTGCGCAGGCGATCAGACAGGTGCGATATGGATAGTGCGTAGGAAATTGCCACATTGTAGGAATAAATCGCATCGAAATTACGGAAGACCAGAAACGCCGGGCCCTTTTTGCCGGCGGGTAAAATCAGGCCGGCTCTTCTTTTGCCCGATAACCTCTTGCCGTTAATCCTGACCAGGCCGCGCTTGCGCCAGGTGTTGAGCGATGCTTTGCGCTTTCGCCCCCAGCGCCCGCGGTAGTTCTTTGGAATTTTGACTTCATAGCCCCAGGTCTGGCCTGAGCGCCAACCGGCTTTTTTGAGAAAGTTGGCGGTAGATGCCAGTGCATCAGGCACGGAGTTAACCAGATCGCGGCGACCGTCCCTGTCAAAATCCACCGCCAGACGTTTGTAAGTGGACGGCATAAACTGGGTCTGGCCAAAGGCTCCGGCCCATGAACCTTTAAGGTCGGAAAGTTTTATGTCACCACGGCTGACCAGTTGCAGGGCAATGATTAATTCGCGCTTGAACAATTTGGCCCGCCGGTTGCGACTGCATACGAGGTTGGCAAGCGAATGCGGGGTAAAAAAGTCACCGCGAAACTTGCCATAATCGCTCTCGATGCCCCAAAGTGCAGTCACAAAATAACGATCAACACCGTATTTTTTCTCCACCGCTTTCAGCGTGCTGCTGTATTTCTTCAACATCGCTCTGCCATCGCGGATGCGTTTGGCATCCACCAGAAAAGCCATGTAATCCCAGATGTAGATAGTTTTCTCGGGCTGGCGGCGCGAAAACCGCGCAACCTTTTCATCATACTTGACGTTGGCCAATGCCAGATTGGCCACATCGCGGCTGACACCGGCCTTTATCGCGGCGCGTTTGAGACCTGCGACACAGGAATTCAGCGAGGCTGAGGCCGGTTGATAAGTGAAAAACAGGCCAAAAAGAGTGAGCAGGAAGATGATAAAACGATGGCGCATGGTCATGTTAAAATCCCTGGCATGGTAGAATGTTAGAACGGTTTAACCGGCAATCGGCCTCAAATTTGTGCCACCTTCTCGCGTGCTTCTTCATATGTTTGCGATAAAGTCAGCCAGTCTTCTTCTTTTTGCTCTTTGGTCTTTACCAGAAGCCCGCGTGATTTGGACAGGTCTTCGGCTTTTTTCGGGTCATCGGCATAAAGCGAGCTGTCACCGAGTTTTAAGTCCAGTGCTTCAATTTCTCCGGTAATTCTGGCCACTTCATTTTCCGCCCTGATCACCTGTTTTTTCAGCGGTGCCAGTTGTTCGCGCAGCTTGGCGCGCTCCTTGCGGCGTTCGGCCTTGTCCTTGACCTTCGGCTGAAGTGGTGCTTCGCCATTTATACCATCTTCCGGTCTTGCCCGTTTTTTCTTCACTGAACTGTCAGAAATAATCAGCGCGCGGTATTCTTCAAGATCACCATCGAAAGGTTTGACCGAGCCCTTGTCGACCAGCCACAGACGATCGACACACGCTTCGAGCAGATGCTGGTCATGGCTGATCAGGATTAACGCGCCGCCATAATCATTGAGCGCATGGATCAAAGCTTCGCGGCTGTCCACATCGAGATGATTGGTAGGCTCATCGAAAATCATCAGGTGTGGCGAGAAAAACCCGGTAATGGCAAACAATAATCGCGCTTTTTCGCCGCCTGACAGGTTTTCTGCAACTGAGTTTTGCAGATTAATACCAAAGCCGTAACTTCCCAGCAGCGCACGCACAGAGGCTTCGCTGGCATCAGGCATAAACTCGCGCAGATGATCATAGGGCGTTTCTTTGGGCCTGAGTTCATCCAGTTGATGCTGGGCAAAATAGCCGCTGATCAGTTTTTTTGATTTGTAAACATCGCCTGTGAGCGGCTTGAGCTTACCCATGAGCAGTTTGGCCAGCGTCGATTTGCCGTTACCGTTTGCTCCCAGAAGACCAATGCGGTCATCATGATCAACACGCAGATTAAGATCGCTCAACACCGGCTTGCCAGCCTCGTATCCAGCTTGTGCATGTTCCACCCGGATCAACGGGCTGGCCAGCAGCCTTTCAGGTGTGGGGAAGTTGAAGGAGGCTACCCGGCCTTCAATCTGCGCTGCAATCGGCTTCATCCGCGCCAGTGCCTTCAGACGCGATTGTGCCTGCCGCGCCTTGTTGGCCTGAGCGCGGAAACGGTTGATAAAGCTTTCCATGTGGCGGCGCACATCATCCTGCTTTTTCTTCAGTTTGAGCTGCAACGCCTGACGTTCACGCAAAGTGCGCTCAAATTGATCATATCCGCCCTGGTACAGCGTCAGTTTAGTGTCATCGAGGTGGACGATTTCAGTCACGCACTTATTCAGCAACTCGCGATCATGAGAGATAATGACAACAGTGTATGGATAGCGCTGGAGATAGGATTCAAGCCAGATGGTGCCTTCGAGATCAAGATAGTTTGTCGGCTCATCCAGCAGCAGAATATCAGGTTCAGCAAACAGAGCGGCCGCCAGGGCCACACGCATGCGCCAGCCCCCGGAAAATTCTGAACACGCCCGCAATTGCGCTGCATGGTCAAAGCCGAGTCCGTGCAGGATGGTAGCCGCCCGTGAGGGCGCACCATGGGCATTTATGTCGACCAGACGCAATTGTATGTCGGAAATACGCTCAGGGTCTGTGGCTATCTCTGCTTCCGCCAGCAGGTTGATGCGTTCCTTGTCAGCCGCCAGAACCGTATCAAGCAAACTGGTGTCATCGCCAGGTGCTTCCTGGGAAACGCCACCGATTGATGCGTTCTTGGGCGCTGAGACAGAGCCGTCGTCAGAAGCCAACTCACCCTGGATCATGCGAAAAAGCGTGGTTTTGCCCGAACCATTGCGGCCCACCAGACCGACTTTGTGACCGGGAGGAATGGCGACAGTTGCGTCATCAAACAGCAGGCGTTCGCCCATTCTGAAAGTTAATCCGTTAATATGAAGCATAGGGTGTGGGGGCCTGCAAAATTACTGCGCTATTCAAATCCTGGCGCTGTATATCATGAGTTCGTGCGGGAGTAATAAGAAAATGTATCTTGAATACCACTTAAGGGATGGTTATAAGCCCTCACGGCAATATTGATTGCCTCATTTTTTATCAAATCAGAAGGACGCCGTCGCATGTCACTTGAGCGGACATTTTCCATTATCAAACCCGATGCCACCCGCCGCAACCTTACCGGCAAGATTATTGCCAAATTTGAAGAAGCAGGTTTGCGCGTTGTCGCTTCCAAGCGCATCCAGTTAAGCAAAGAACAGGCTGAAGGCTTCTATGGTGTTCATAAGGAACGTCCGTTTTTCAACGATCTTGTTGCTTTCATGATTTCCGGCCCCGTTGTCGTACAGGTGCTTGCAGGTGAAAATGCCGTTGCCAAAAACCGCGAAGTCATGGGTGCAACCAATCCGGCAGATGCAGATGCCGGTACCATCCGCAAGGAATTTGCTGAATCAATCGAAGCAAACTCAGTGCATGGGTCAGATGCCCCGGAAACCGCAAAAGAAGAAATCGCATTTTTCTTTTCAGAAGATGAAATCGTCGGTTGATTTTATGAAGTATTGGGTGTGGTATCACGCCTATGTCCGATACCTCTGAAATTCACTATTCCACCTGTCCTCATGACTGCCCGTCCACCTGCGCGTTGGAAGTGGAAGTGCTGGATGGGCAAAAAATTGGCCGTGTGCGTGGCGCACGCGGCCATACCTATACTGATGGCATCGTCTGCGAAAAAGTGGCGCGCTATGCCGAGCGTATTCACCACCGCGACCGCCTGCAATATCCCTTAAAACGCATCGGTGCCAAAGGTTCGGGCGAATTTGAGCGTATCTCCTGGGATCAGGCGATGGCGCAAACGGCCCAGGCCCTGTTAAAGGCCGAAGCCGAGTTTGGTGCTGAAAGCGTGTGGCCATACTTTTACGCCGGCACCATGGGCCACATCATGCGCGATGGCATTGAAAGACTGCGCAATGTTAAAAAATATTCGCGCCAGCATTCAACCGTTTGCGTCACCCTGTCTCAAGCAGGCTTTTTAGCCGGTACCGGTAAACTTGCCGGACCGGACCCGCGCGAGATCTCACACGCTGACGTGGTTGTGATCTGGGGCACAAATCCCGTTCATACGCAAGTCAACCTGATGAGCCACGTAATCAAGGCGCGCAAGAAAAACGGTACCAAAATCGTCGTCGTCGATGTCTATGAAAACCCCACCATGGCGCAGGCTGATCTGGGTCTGTGCGTTAATCCGGGCAGTGATGGCGCACTTGCCTGCGCGGTAATGCACATTCTGTTTCGCGATGGATTGGCGGCTAAAGATTATCTCTTAAAATACAGCGATTACCCAGATGAATTCGAGCAACATCTAAAAAATAAAACGCCGGAATGGGCCGCGCAAATCACCGGATTACCGGTTGGGAAAATCGAAGAATTCGCAAAGCTGCTTGGCACCAACAAGCGCAGTTATTTGCGTCTGGGGTATGGCTTCACCCGCTCACGCAATGGTGCTGTTAATATGCATGCCGCAGCGTCGATTGCCACTGTTCTGGGCGCGTGGCAGCACAAGGGAGGCGGGGCTTTTCACGGCAACAATCACATATATCACTGGGACAAAACCCTGATTGAAGGTCTTGATGTGCGCGACCAAACGGTGCGTATTCTCGATCAGGCCCGTATAGGTGCCATTCTCACCGGAGATGCCGGTGATCTGGGTGAGGGGCCACCGGTCAAGGCCCTGTTCATCCAAAACACCAATCCCATGGTGATTGCACCGGAACAGGAAAAGGTTAGAAAAAGATTTGCCCGCGAGGATTTGTTTGTTTGCGTACATGAGCAATTTATGACTGAAACTGCATTGATGGCCGACATATTATTGCCGGCGACAATGTTTCTCGAACATGACGACCATTATCAGGCTGGCGGTCATCAACACATATCGCTCGGTCCCAAGATTATCGATGCTCCGGGTGAATGTCGCAGCAATCACGATGTTCTATGCGATCTGGCCAGACGGGTAGGGGCGGAGCACCGTGGCTTTGATATGACCTCGCGTGAAATTACAGCCGAGACGCTGGAAAAATCAGGATGGCGCGGCCTTGAAGATCTCGATAGCGAAAACTGGTTCGATTGCCAGCCGGATTTTGACACCGCGCACTATATAAACGGTTTTGCCCACGAAGATGGCAAATTCAAATTCAAACCTGACTGGCACAGGATTTCACCGGTTAAACCCGGCGGCCTCGGGCCGGTTGAGACCATGCCGGAATTTCCCGACCACTGGGATGTGATTGAAAAGGCCGACCACGACCATCCTTTCCGTCTGGTAACGTCACCTTCGCGCGGGTTTTTGAACACATCTTTTAATGAAACCGCGACCTCGCAGCAAAAAGAGGGCAGGCCAACCGCCCTGATCCACCCGGAGGATATGGCCCAACTGAAGATTGCCGAAGGTGCGCAGATTATTCTGGGTAACCGGCGCGGGCAGGTGAGGGTGCATGCCAAAGGGTTTGGTGGCGTCAATCGCGGTGTGCTTATCGTTGAAGGACTGCACCCAAATCACGCCTTCATTGATGGCAAAGGTATAAACACCCTGACCTCAGCCGAGGTAAGCGCACCCAACGGCGGTGCGCCGTACCATGACACGCATATCTGGGTGAGGTCGTCAGAATAGGGCTTCGCCTTCTCAAACCTTGCCCGTAGTATCGCCACCGGGAGCATCCAGCCTGCGCACCAGGTAACCCTGATCAAGCAAAGCCTGGATAATGGTGTCTACATGTTGTTTGTCGCGTGCTTCCAGCATGACATCTATTCCCGCTCCTTTGGCCGGGACATCCAGCAGCATACGGCGATGGGAGACTTCGAGGATATTTGCCCCCTGTTTGCCAAGAAGCGAAGAAATTGACCCCAGAACACCGGGCCGGTCGGGAATTTGAATACGCAAGGATACAATGCGGTGTTCGCGGGCCAGTTCGCGGTAGATGATAGAGGCAAGCATGCGCGGGTCAATGTTACCACCACACAAGATCAGGCCGACCTGTTTGCCGGCAAACAATTCCGGCCGGGCCAGCATGGCAGCGAGACCGGCGGCACCGGCGCCTTCGGCAAGGGTTTTTTGGTGAGAGAGGTAGGCGTGAACGGCTTGCTCGAGATGGCTTTCGGAAACTTCAATGATTTCCTCAGCAAACGCGCGCACATAGGCAATGGTGCGCTCCGTTACATTTTTGACCGCGATGCCTTCCGCCAGTGTCTGACCACCGCAATGGACAGGTTCTCCGCGCAAGGTTTGCGACATCGACGCATATAATTCTGCTTCTGCGCCATAAATTTTGATTTCCGGATTTATAGCCTTGGCAGCAACGGCATTGCCGGCAAACAATCCGCCACCGCCAATGGGGATCACCAGCACCTCCAACCCAGGCTCATCTTCCAGCATTTCCAGCGCAATCGTACCCTGACCGGCAATAATCCGGTCGTCATCATAAGGATGCACCAGTGTCAGACCCTTGTCCGCGGCAATGGCCAGGGCTGCCGCCTGGGATTCGACCAGTGTCTCGCCTTCGAGAACGGTTGTTGCCCCCAGCGCCTGGGTGCTTTCAACTTTGACGAAGGGCGTGTTTTCCGGCATGACGATGGTGGCGGGAATGTTGAGGCGGGCCGCGTGATAGGCTACAGCCTGGGCGTGGTTGCCCGCTGACATGGCAATAACACCACAGCGTTTTTCAGTGTCACTCAAAGAGGTGAGTTTTACAAATGCCCCGCGTGCCTTGAACTAACTGGTCACCTGCATGTTTTCAAACTTAACAAAGACCTCGGCATTTGTCAGGGTTGATAAACCACGCGATTTCATCATCGGTGTTCGAATAACTTCACCGTGCAGGAGCTGTGCGGCCGCCTGAATATCACTTAATTCTATAGTCATTTTCGAAAATCTCGCGTTTTCGCCATGTGGTGACCTTATCACTTGACCTGCGGGTCGAGTATGCGATCAATAACAACAGTTGCAATCACGGTGATAGAAGCCCCGACGTTTGGGGGCAACCAAAAAATTTAAGGAGTTTAACAATGGCTGAGCAAGTTGCATTTTTAGGTCTGGGGGTTATGGGTTATCCGATGGCGGGGCACCTGGTTGCGGCAGGCCATGAAGTGACGGTCTATAATAGGACCACCGCAAAAGCCGAAAAATGGGCAGGCGAACATGGCGGATCCTTTAAGGAAACACCGGCGCAAGCCGCTGAGGGAAAAAAGCTTGTCTTTGCCTGTGTCGGTAATGATGATGATTTACGCTCGATCACCATTGGCGGCGATGGTGCTTTTGATACGATGGAGCCAGGCTCGATATTCATCGATCACACCACAGCATCGGCCAATGCAGCGCGCGAACTTTATGAAATTGCCAAAGACAAGGGCATCGACTTCATTGACGCGCCTGTATCAGGCGGACAGGCCGGTGCCGAAAACGGCAAGCTCACAGTGATGTGCGGCGGCGACAGCCTGCCTTATGCCAAAGCTGCCCCGCTGATAGATTCTTACGCCCAGCGCTGCGAACTCATGGGCGCATCAGGAGCCGGGCAACTGACCAAAATGGTCAACCAGATATGTATTGCCGGACTGGTTCAGGCGTTGTCGGAAGCGGTTAATTTTGCCCAGAAGGCAGGTCTTGATACCGATGCGGTTTTTGATGTTCTGTCAAAAGGTGCGGCGCAATCCTGGCAGATGGATAATCGTCATAAAACCATGGCGAATGGTGAGTTTGAACACGGATTTGCCGTTGACTGGATGCGCAAGGACCTTGGCATTTGTCTCGAAATGGCAAACAATATCGGTGCGCAGCTGCCGATAACAGCACTGGTCGATCAGTTTTATGCTGACGTTCAGGCCATGGGCGGCAACCGCTGGGATACTTCAAGCCTGCTGGCGCGGATTAACAAATAGGATGGAGCATGGCACAAGGGTTTAACCCTGCTGGTGTATGGCAACCGCAAGCGCGCGGCTTTAACATGGGCGTTGTGCAGCATGAGGGCCAGGTAATTCATTTCACCGGACAGGTGGCGTGGGATGAAGATGAACACATAATTGGCATTGGGGATGTGGGAATCCCAACCAGACAATGTTTCAAAAACATCCTTGCTGTACTGACTGCTGTCGGTGGAGCGGTGAATGATATTGTTGCTATTACCACTTATTTCACCAACCGGGCACAGTTACCCGCCATTCAAAAAGTTCGCAACGAATTTCTGAATGACAAAACCGCATCGGTCAGTACGTCTGTGATGGTTGCGGGATTAGGGCACGAGGATTTTCTGGTGGAACTGACGCCGATAGCGGTTGTTCCTTTTGAACGATTTATTCAACCCGGGTGATAGCCAGGAGCAAGGCTTAAGATTTCCGACGCCCGCCTTCAATGACACGCAAATGTTTGACGGCGGTGAACTGGTTGCCGTCGATCTTTTCAAGGTTTTCCGGATACATCTCCGGAAACACGTTGATAGCCGTGGCCTTTTCTCTGGCAGGCCACATCATCCGCAAACCTGAAATCTTGTGATGAGAAATTTTTTCGGCATCATTTCCAGCCCATGCCGGTGTGCCGAAAACCGAGATGCTTCCCAAAATTCGCGGTGGTTTACGAACCGGAGATTTTACCGGCATCACCAGCATTTCTATGTTGCTGGAACCTTGCTGACTGGTATGGGCATCAAAGCCGACAACACCAACGGCACTTTCTTCAATGACACTTTGCAAAACATGGGCAAGGCTGGTGCGGTCCTGACCATCCCAGAAATCACACATGTTCAAGCCACGTAATTCCGTGTCGTAGTGGTCGCATAATTCGGTACCGGCCAGGGAAAAGGGAAATTTTTCTTCGCCCCTGTACTCAAGAAAGAACATCCCCGGCAGCAGCCATTTTATATCGCTTGGATTGATTTGATCACGTCGTGGCGCATTTTCATCGCCGCGCAACCTGTTCCAGTATTCAAACAATGCACGTGTATTTGTATGCTTCATAATCCTGCCGCCAGACCATGAGGGACATCATGATCTGGCAATTTCCATCGTTGAACTTAATCTGGTTGTCTTGGGTAATAAAGCATATCGCGTGCCAACCCGGCGGGCTGGAATGCCAATGTTTTTAATTGAACAAAATGGCGAAAAGTAGGGGTTTTATAGTCGAAAGCTAGGATTATTCGTCAGGCGGAGTGTGCGAATTGAAGACTGGCTGAACTCTGATTGTATCAAACTGGATCAATTTATCGCTCACCTTTTACTTTTTAGCCAGAATGTTTTCACAGTTCAATCCATCCTGGGCGCGCAGAAGTTGGCGCAGCCGCGCACGAATTCGCATGAGTCTGGCAGCTTTTGCATCGCCAGCCGTCAGGGCATTCAATTGTGCCTGGACCCGAGCAAGTGCGCCAGTCAACTCCTCCCGTTTAACATTTCCAGTAAGCCTGGCACTTGCCGGCACATTGTCAATCAGAGCTGCAAACTCTGATCCGGCAAAGGCTGAAACATCTCCAATCCTGTCAAGCGACCACTGAGCAACACTCTTTGTCACATTCGATAAGGTGGCGTCTGACCAGGCCTGGTCGCCGGTTGCCAGGGCAGCGGTATTAAAAGCGATCTGGGTTGCCGCTTCGGCGGCAGTTGTTATGGGTATACCGCCGAGAACCAGGTCGATGGCCAGGTTGGTTGCTGCCCGAAAACCTGCTTCCTTGGCGCTTTTCCCACCATTCATCATCGATTTCATTTCTGCGCCCGCGTTGGCGACTGAAATAACGAATAATGCCCGGTCGAGCCCGGAAAGCGAACGGTAGCTATTTCCCATGGAGCCGACATTCTGGTTCAACATTGAGCGTGCGGCATTGAGATTGGCGCTGCCAGTGCGCGCCAGTGCTGAAGAAACGCTTGCCAGGCGCGGCAAATGAAGGCTGTTGATTTGGACGCCCGTATTGCCCAAAGCCTTAAGCGTGCGGGCAATGCGGCGTACATCCTTTGCCTTGCCGAGCGCGCGCAACTTGTCATTGGCCAGTGTTGCTGCAATGCTTGAAAGCTGACTTTGGCTGATGACCGCGCCACTTTTCAAGAGCTGTTCAGCCTCGCGCAGGAAAACTTTGAATGCCTTGGCGCGTGAGCGTTGCAGTCCTTTTGGCAACTTATTCAATCTGCCAATGATGTCCTGTACCTTTTGTCGAGAAGAATTCAGAGCGGCAAGCTGCCCGGCATTAAGGACACTTTCCACCGAGCCGGTCAGGTAATCGAGCATGTTTTTATAATCTAGCAGCGTATCGGAAAGGCTTTTCGGATTTGCCGCAGGATCATTGACGCTGGTATCTGAAATCGCTGCCACAAAGGCTTCGCGCACATCACCAAAGCGATCTCCGGCTTTTGAAACGAATATCCTGTCGCCATATCGGCCGAGGCGGCAGCGCTTTTCTTCCGGCGTTTCAGACATGGCACCCAATACGCCGCGCTGCCATGCCACCTGCTGGGCATCATTCTGGCCCGAGCCGCCGCCACATGGTGTTTCGCCCAAGGCCCATGTCAATCTGGTATCAATCGTGGCCTGTTGTTTTTCAAGGTCCTCACGCCATTGCACCATAAATTCAGACAGGAATTTTTTCCACTTGGCAATGTCTGCCCTTTTTGTCTCAATCGCCTTTTCAATCGCCCGGCGCCATGCGCCATATTGTTTGTTCGCAGACGCTTTGTCCTCAGGCTTTTTGGCTTTTCTCAGGCGTTCAAGTATCGCTTCGCCGGTCGTTGGATAGCCCATCTCGGGCACGAAAACCTTGGCTTTGTTGCCAGCAGCTATGAAGTCGGCGAGATCGGACTGCTTTTTTTCTATAGCTGTTTGGATATAGCCGTTGGTGACCGGGTAGCCGAGGGCCTTGCTGAAAGCCTTGTAAGTTCCGCTACCCCAGGCGGCGCGATCACGCGAAAGTTTTGCTTTTGCCTTGTCCATGATTGACTGGGCGTGGTTGCGGTCGAGCGGGTAGCCGAAAACAGGAACGAACAACTTGTATGTTCCCGCAGAAATTTTCGTACGCGCCTGCTCCAGATTGTCAATTTTCTTGACCAGGTATTCATCAATGCCTTTGCCATTGAGCGGGTATCCCAGTGGTGACAGGAAAAATTTTGGCTCCCGGCGCGCAGCCGTTGCCAGGTTTTCCGATTCTTTGACCAGACGTTTTTGAATGCCCGACCATGAGATTGGATAACCGAGAAATTTGATGAAAATCTTGATTTCGCCAGCCGCCCAGCCCGCCGCGCGTTTTGCCCGTTGTGCCCGATCGGTATTTGCCTGCTGGCGCCACTTGTTGATTGTTGTACTCCAGCCTATTTCCTTTTTAAAACCGGCAACCTCACCGGCAGAAAGTTTTTGCAGGAGCATTTGTGCCCTGCCCAAAAAAAATTCAGCATCTTTTTTCCTGTTTTTCGCCCTTGCTGTTGCGGCTTTTTGTTGCAGGTCAGAAATTTCCGCCATGGTCTTGCGTCGTATGTCGTCAATGGCATTGAGCATGTGCTGTATTCTTATGTCGCGGGCTTCCAGATCCTTGTCACGGGCTTCATCAAACTGGGTTTTTGATTGCCTGAGTAATACCGTAAAACGTCGAATTTTCTGAGTATGCTCGGAAAGTTTTGCCTCATACTCGCCAAGCGCTTTTTGTGCGGCTGCCACTTGGTCGAGATAAGGTTTGAGGACCCGAGTTCTGGTTTCCTGGCAGGTTGGATGATTGACCACAGTGCTGGCACCGGCGTTCTGCAATGGACCAAGCACCATCAGAGCTGTGATGGCTAATCCCGCAAACAAAGTTTTCTTCATGATGCTTCCCTCGCAATCTCATTATGCATTCCTAAATTGCCAGCCATAAAAAAGAATATCGTTGATTATGATCAATCGGATGGAATTCAAATGTCTTTGCGCAGCCAGATTAAAAAGCTCTAGGCAAATCGAATTTTAGTTCCTATTTTTAGTTTTACCGGCTATTGCCTGCGCACCTGTCTCTCAGTCAAACGGAAACATCCTTGCAAAAAAACCCGCCCATTTTCAACGTACCGATTGTGGTTTTTGTCTTTATTGCCCTGTTCGTCGGCGTTCATCTGCTGCGCCAGTTTTTGACGCTCGAAGCCGGTTGGGAATTTCTTTTGACTTTCTCCTTCATTCCGCAAAGGTATGTCGCTGCTGCTGCCGGTCACGCCGGTATGTTTCCCGGCGGCCTTGCTGCCGATATCTGGTCGTTCTTCACTTACATGTTCCTGCATGGCAGCTGGACCCACCTTGCCATAAACAGCCTGTGGATGCTGGCCTTTGGCACACCGTTAGCTATCAGGTTCGGGGCTTTGCGATTTATTGTGTTCAGCTTTGTTCTCGCTGCCGCCGGTGCCGGTCTGCATCTGAGCGTCTATTGGGGGGAAATAGTTCCCGTTGTCGGCGCATCAGCAGCAATCTCCGGACATATGGCAGCGGTCATACGCTTTTCCATGACCGGGCCTGCCAATGCTCCGGCTCAACCACTGGCGCGCGTACTCAGCAATCCGCGCGTGCTTATCTTCATTGCCGTCTGGTTTGGCATCAATTTTATTTTTGGCGTTGGCATTGTGGATGTTACCGGAACCGGTGCGCAAATTGCGTGGGAAGCTCACCTTGGTGGATTTCTTGCCGGTTTGCTGCTGTTTCCGTTTTTTGATCCTGTCGCTCGCACCCGTTCTAGCTAGCCATTGCCGGCATTCTGTTCCAGGCATCGAGCGCGGCAATCTTGTAGGCCTCGGCAAGGGTTGGATAATTGAAGGTGTTTTCGACAAAATATTCCAAAGAGCCGTGTAAATTCAATACCGCCTGGCCGATATGGATCAGTTCTGTTGCTCCTTCACCGACAATATGAACGCCCAGGAGCCTTCTGGTCTTGAGTGAAAACAGCATTTTCATCATGCCGGTATCAATCCCTAAAATTTGCCCGCGCGAGGTTTCGCGGAACCGGGCTATGCCGGATTCATATGGAATGCCACGCTCTTTAACTTCTTCTTCCGTCAACCCGATGGTTGAAATCTCAGGAACAGAATAAATGCCATACGGGAAATATTCCGGTGGCTTGTGGGCGGCATGGCCAAAGGCGTGGCACGCGGCAATCCTGCCCTGTTCCATTGAGGTGGACGCGAGGCTGGGAAAACCGATCACATCACCGGCGGCATAAATGTGAGGAACGTCGCATTGAAAGGTCTGGGGGTCAGTGGTGATGCGACCGCGATGATCAACCTCAATACCACATTTATCAAGCCCGATACTGTCGGTGGTACCCATGCGCCCGGCGGCGAACAACACCAGGTCAGTGCGCACCGTTCGTCCGTCCTCCAGCACAACTTCAGCGCTGTTTCCGCGCCTGTGAATTTCGGTGGCCTTGGCCCCCAGGCGCATCGAGACCCCTCTGTCGCGCAACAGGTTGGTGAAGACGTCAATCAGTTCGCGATCAATAAAATCCAGAAATGTCGGGCGCGGTTCAATCACCGTTACCGCCACATCCAGAGCGCTGAATATGGTGGCATACTCAATGCCGATGACGCCCGCACCAATAACCACCATGGATTTGGGTATATTGGGAAGCTCGAGGATTTGATCGCTGTCTAAAATGACTTCCCCATCAAAGGGAATGGAGTCCGGCCGGAACGGTTTTGTACCCACGGCGAGAAGGAACTTGTCGGCTGAATATTGGCTCACCTCATCGTCTTCAGAGGTTACCTCAATTGTATTGGGGTCAACAAAACACGCGGTGCCATGAAGGGTTTGCACCCGGTTGCGGTTAAACTGGTGTTCCAGCACCTCAACTTCATGGTTGAGGGTTATATGCAGCCGGTTAAGCAGGTCTTTGGCGGTCAGGTTTTCCTTGACCCGGTAGGCCCGGCCATAAAACCCGCGTTCGCGCCAGCCCGACAGGTTGAGCACTGTTTCACGCAATGTTTTGCTTGGAATAGTCCCGGTATGGACAGAAACACCGCCAACGCGCCGGCCTTTGTCAATAACGAGAACGGATTTATCAATTTTAGCGGCCTGAATGGCGGCCCTGCGGCCAGCTGGTCCTGAACCGATAACGATAAAATCAAAATGTTGTATCATTTCCTCAACCCCTGCGACAGCCCCGGACAAGATACACGCAACAAGGTTAAGAAATTCTGCAGGTTATTGGGCAGTTATACTGCTGGAATTCAAAAAACTGTTTCCTCATAGACCGGCTTTCCGCGCACCAGTAGAGCTTTTATGCCCGCTTCACCGCTATCTGATATTGCCGCTACAATACTTAAAACCTTCTCGCTGCGCAGTCTTTCCAGCCCGGGCCCGTCACCTTCGGGTATGAAGTATTTTTCCATACCGTATTTGATGTTTAGAAGTTGGGAAGCATTTTTGCTTTTGGAAACAGAAGTGACCTTGCCCTTTATAAAGATAATATCTGAATTGACTTGAGGTCGCTGATGATTTGCCGAAATTGCATTCCATTGTCCATTTTCTGATTTTGCCAATCCCACGTAAATCGGGTTTCCTCTCGAAAACCCGCGATCAACGTCAATCTGGACGGTATCAATCCGGCTGATATTGAAACTCAGGATAACATAGTCCCCGCGTAGTAAATCGCGCGGATCAACCGGGACGACCGCAAGCCTGACTTCACGTCCCTCTCTCAGCAGGGTGACCCGGTCCCAGACCATCCAGCCCAAGACAAAGGTTTGAATGAGTGCGATTGCCATGAGTCTTACAGCCATTTTCGGTACTGATATGTTGGTCATGGCCTGGTCTCCAGTTCAACGCGGGTTTTTAAAATTCGCTTGCGGAAGCGATCAAGCCCCAGGGCCAGCAATATCAAAACGATGCCGCCAATGGTGAAAAAGACAAAGCTGTTCATCAAGGTGCCAAAGGTTTTGAAGTAAATATAGAGAGTTTCAGCAGCAAAGAGCACAAAGCCCAGATTAACGAAATAATGATCGGAAAACTTCTGGCCAAAGGTAATCAGCCACAGGGAAATTAAAAACAGGCATATGGCCAATAAGACCAGTGTCACCAGACCGGTTACACCGGCGATGCCAAACACTGGTGCAGTGATACCAACAAGAATAATCCCGAGAATATCTGTGGTCGAAAAACCGGTTTTTTTACGCCGGTTAAAAACCAGCAGGATACCCGCGCCCACCAGCACAGCAGACCCGCTTAACCAGAACGCTGAAAACAAGGGGGCATCGGCTGTGTTTAATAACGTAAAATACGATTTGGCCTCCGTCACCTGAACCAGAAAAATCAATGTGATCAGTGCCGTAACCGCATAGTAGGAAAGGGGGGAGGCAAAACTGTCGGGAAGATTTTTGTGTAGGTGATGGGTGAAAACCAGTGCGATTGCGAGCACAAAGAAAGCCAGGGATGCCAACTGGGAGATGGCACCACCGACGGCGAGACTAAAACTCATAAAAACTGTCAACGTTGCCCAGAAGCC
>JAJRTY010000134.1 GCA_024278055.1 Alphaproteobacteria bacterium
AGAACAAAAACGGTGACGGGTTGACGCGGCGCAAAGCCCGATACAGCGCAAACGGGGGCAGGGTGAAGGGAATTTCAAAGCGCTGTGACAGCACCACCTGAAATATGTCACCGGCGGCAATATACTCTCGCGCACGCTCTATCTTGTCCATGTATGCCTGTTTTGACATATTGGAGACAGGTTCTACATCAAGCGTGCTGTCGCAGCTGTAATTGGCGCTGGCATAATCAAGCGGGGCGGCAAGACGATCGAGGATACCGGACAATCTGGCACAAGCCAAATCATAGGCTTGAGTGGCAGTGACATCGTTTTGGGGCCATACCGGTGTCAAAACGATAATTTCGTCCTTGACCGCGTCAAAAACGGCCATGATGGTGGGGCGGATGAAAATTGATTGCGGCAAGCCAAAGACATCGGGGTTGGCATCGGGCAAATCTTCCATCTGGCGCACCATGTCATAATCCAGATAACCAAAAACACCGGATGCCATGGGCGGCAGTTCAGGCACAAGATCAATTCGTGACTGCGCCAGCAAAGAGCGCAGACCTTCCAGAGGCGCTTCGTCACTGGGTTTAAAGCTGTCAAGGTTGGTGGTGGCGGAAGTGTTGATTTCGACCTTGTTATCAACCACCCGCCAGATAATATCAGGATCAAGACCGATAATGGAGTAGCGCCCGCGCACCGCACCGCCTTCAACGCTTTCCAGCAGGAAACTGTAGGGCCGGTCGGCACCCAGTTTCAGCATGGCCGAGACCGGCGTTTCCAGATCAGCGATCAACGATGTCCACACCACCTGTGGTTTACCCAATTCAAAGGTGGCGGTGAATTCATCTATATCGGGAGCGGTCTTCATATCAAAACTCTGTTAGCATATGTGAAGATGCAGATGTGCGGAAAAGTGAATTTAAAAGGTGTAAAGACAAGAATTGAAAAACCTCAACCCTGTTGCAATCTGCTCAAATGCTGAAAAAGCATCAATGCGTATGAGGTCCAGCGCCGTGGAAAGGGTCTTCTCCCCCTGCTGCGCCACCGCTTGAAACCTGTTCCCAGACACGTTGATTGATGTTGATACTGGTATCCTGGCGTAAAGCCAGTTCGTAGTGCCGCATCAGGTTCCCGCCCAGCGAGGTCGTTAAAAACTCATCAAGAGCTTTCACCTCAGGCGAGGCACTGTCATAGCTGGGGACCGAGATGTTGGTTACTTTGAAAACAATTCGAATATCATCTTCACTGGTGCCGGCGCTGGCAATTTCATCTCTGCCGGTCAAGAAAATTTTAGCGACGGTAGCCTGTGATATAATTCCATCACTATCAAAACGTGTCAGTTCCTTCGACGTTTTGACTTTACTGCCTATTTCCGAGGCGACTTTCAGGAAACTGTCTCCCGCCTGCAGTCTTTCAACCAGTTTCTTGGTGAATGTATCGAGGTTTTTCTGCTTTTTATCGGCCTTCCAGCGGGCGATAACATCTGCTTTGGCGCGCTCCAAAGTGCGGTCAGCCACCGGTATGACTTCATCTACATTGAACCAGATGAAACCATTGTCAGCGATTTCAATCGGTGTGATTTCTTCATCAACATCGCTTTGAAAAACCTGCGGCAGCAAGACCTCTGCATCGGGCAGGTCTGCTACTTTAATGCCATTATCGTCGTTGCCGGAACGATCAATCAAGTCAATACTAATGGCATTCAGCGACAGTTTTTTTGCGATTTCATTCAAATTTGAACCACCGGCGCGTTCATCTTCGATAGTGTCGTGCAGGTTGAGGATTTCATCATGGGCACGCTCCAGTGCAATGGAAGTTTTCAACTCATCGCGCACGTTATCGAACGGAGCCAATCCGCCTTCTTCAATAGATTTCACATAAAGCAGGGCAACAGAAAGTGAGCCTTCGACAGGGTCGCTTATTTTTCCTTCAGCAAGCGAAAAGGCGGCGTTGGAAATTATTGGATCGACGATTTCAGCTTTGGTCACCATACCAAGAGTAAGATCGCTGTCTTTCATGTTCCGTGATTTAGCCAGGGCTTTGTAGTCATCAAATGTTGTAAGGTTGGTACGTGCCTTTTCAGCTTCTTCCTTAGTGGCGAAGGTGATTTGCAAAACCTCGCGCTTTTCCTCGCGTCTGAACTGATCCAGCCGTTCTTTGTAGGCCTTGTTGAGTTCTTCGTCTGTCACTTCTATGGTATCGGCAACGTCAGAAGGCTTTAGGGTAAGCACCGTGATTTTTCGGTATTCAGGTGCTTTGAACAGGGATTTGTTCTGATCGAAATATTCGCTTATTTCGGCGTCAGTAGGATCTGCAATCACCCCTGCAGCTGTCGCAGGAACTTCAATATAACTGATCTCGCGTTTTTCAGATTGATACTTGAACAGGGTTTTTAACAAAATTTCCGGGGGTTTGATGCCGGTATCGATAATCCGGCCGATCTGCCCGCGCAACAGCGCGCTTCTTTCAGAGGCCACATAGAACTGTTCGCTAAGTCCGCTTTGCAACAAGGCATTTTGAAACTGTGAGCGGTTGAAGTTGCCTCTGCCATCGAGGAAGGAAGGATTATTGGCAATGCTGTCGGCGATGGTTTTATCAGGTACGTTCAACCCGAGGTCAGCAATATGGCTGTCAAGAGCGGCCTGGCCGACAAGGCGCGAGAGAACCTGTTGATCAAGACCAATGGCGCGGGCCTGTTCCTGATTAATATTGCGGCCTAACCGTTGCGACAAAACCCGCATTTCGGTGCGGTACACGCGTTCAAATTCTGATGCTGAAATTTCTGTTTTACCAACCGTGGCCAGGGCACTGCTGCGATTGCCGGTAAAAATATCTGCAATTCCCCAAACAGCGAAACTTGCAACTAAAAGACCAATAAATATTTTGGCGATCCAGCCACCTGTTGCATTTCGCAGCATTCCCAACATAATTCTGTCCTATCAATTCACTGAAAGCGCGGCTGATTTCCGATTTTTCTCAAGTCAGCGCCATTATTTTTTAACAAAAATTCCTGTTTAGCCTCAATACCAAATTGGACCGAGGTTAAATTTTCGAATTTTCTTTTGTTTTTATCATGATTTTTGTATGCAAAGCACGATATTATTGCAGATCATCAAGATTCGTATTCATGATTAAATTACCGGAATTATGTAGAGGGGAATTATGGCCGTAAACAGACCAAAACCGCTGGTGGCGGGAAACTGGAAGATGAATGGCCTCAAAGCGGCAGCAAAAGAGCTTGCCTTGCTGGTGAAAGCGGTTGCCGGAGCTAAATCAAAACCCCGATGCGACATTATGATTTGTCCGCCCGCGACAATTTTAAGCCTGTGTGCCGAGACAGCCAGGGGCAGTGGTATTAAATTGGGGGGACAGGATTGCCATACCGAGATTTCAGGCGCGCATACAGGCGACATATCGGCTGAAATGTTAAAAAATGCCGGAGCTCGTGCCTGTATTGTCGGACATTCAGAGCGTCGCACTGATCATGGTGAAAGCAACTCAGAAGTAAAACGCAAGGCTGAAGCTGCCCATCGCGCCGGATTAATGGCGATTGTCTGTCTTGGCGAAACTGCTGCTGAACGCTCCTTGGGCAAAACCATAAAAATTGTCGGCCAGCAACTCAAGGCATCGCTTCCCGAAGGCGCAGATCACAAGAATTGCGTTATTGCCTATGAGCCGGTATGGGCAATTGGTACAGGAAAGACGCCAACAGTAGCCGACATTGCCAAAGTACATGGTTATATTCGCAAACGACTGATAGCATTGCTGGGCGATGAAACAGGTATGAAAATCAAAATTCTTTATGGTGGGTCAGTTAAGGCTTCAAATGCAAAAGAGCTGATGGGCATCAGCAATGTAAATGGCGCACTGGTAGGCGGAGCCAGTTTGAAGGCGAAAGATTTCCTGGGAATTATAGCGGCCTATTAAACCCTCGGGCAGGTGAGGGCTTGAAAGCCTCGGAAATGACACAACATATCAATGATGTTGCTGTTTTAAGCGAAACGCTTTCAATTTGTCATCTAATCGGGTAAAAGCCGGTTCAGGCTTTGAAAAGACTTAAGGACAACAACCAAAATGAGTGTAGTTATTCTCGTTATCCACCTGATGATCGCCATAGCTTTGGTGGGATCTGTATTGTTGCAGCGTTCCGAGGGCGGCGCTCTTGGCATCGGCGGTGGCGGCGGTGGCGGTGGTGGATTTATGTCGGGACGTGGCGCTGCCAATGCGTTGACGCGAACAACAACAATTCTGGCTTTTGCTTTTTTTGTAACCAGCATCTCATTGACTTTGCTGGCCCGCAACGCTGATGCGCCCTCTTCGATTTTTGATGGTGTAACACCCGCACAGCAAACAGGCACTTCGGGCAATGGCAATCAACCGGCCAACGACGCCATTCTGCCTAATATCGGCACACCGAAAGCGCCAAGCGGACCGGAAGTTCCAGTCTCACAGTAAAAGTTGATTAATGCCCCCTGAGGCCATGGCGGAGCAGATATTTCTGGTCTGCCGCAAGCCTCTGGGGTATATGGTTGCCCGAGAATAGCTTAATCGGTGTTGAAAACTCCGGTTTGTTACATTTTCCTCAATTCGAATCATTTCAGATAGGCTTATTCTGCAAGCCCATGGCGCGATATATTTTTATTACCGGCGGTGTGGTTTCTTCACTGGGAAAAGGGTTGGCTTCAGCTGCCTTGGGCGCTTTGCTCCAGGCGCGCGGCTATACTGTCCGTTTGAGGAAACTCGACCCTTATCTGAACGTTGATCCCGGGACAATGAGTCCCTATCAGCATGGCGAAGTCTTTGTCACTGATGATGGCGCCGAGACAGACCTGGACCTTGGTCACTATGAGCGCTTTACCGATCGGCCGTGCAGCCAGTCGGACAATGTCACCACCGGGCGGATTTATCAGGATATAATCCACAAAGAGCGCCGTGGGGATTTTCTCGGCGGTACGGTTCAGGTGGTTCCTCATGTTACCGATGCCATTAAAGAATTCTCCTTAAGTGGCAATGAAGATGTTGATTTCGTTTTGTGCGAGATCGGCGGCACGGTGGGTGATATCGAAGGCCTGCCGTTTTTTGAAGCCATACGGCAATTGAAAAACGACCTGCCGCGCGGAAATTGTATTTATATTCACCTCACTTTATTGCCCTATATCGCAACTGCCGGTGAAATGAAAACCAAGCCGACGCAGAATTCGGTCAAGGAATTGCGCTCGATTGGAATTCAGCCGGACATTTTGCTGTGCCGGTGCGATCGCCCCATCCCCGCAAGTGAACGCCGCAAGATAGCACTGTTTTGCAATGTACGTGAAAGTGCCGTTATTCAGGCTCTCG
>JAJRTY010000135.1 GCA_024278055.1 Alphaproteobacteria bacterium
ACGCGCAATTGTCGGCAACTGATGACGCATATTTGACCGAAATGGCAGAACGCATTGCAAAACTGCGCGAATTGCATGAAGAGATGGAAGATACGCCTGATCGCTGGCAATGGGTTAAATCAATTGCTGAACAAGGCTGATCCGAGACATTTCTCAATAGCGCTAACTCTTTCTCAATACCAATTGGTTACACCCGATACTTCGGGCAAAATTGCCTGTGCTGTAGTTGCAGCTTAAACGATGCTATCGACGAAAATTCGACGGCTCACGGTAATCGCGATACCGGAACTTTACACTACTTTACAAAATTTTTCTTGAATCAGAAATTATCTGGTCCCATATGACTTTTCGATATATGTTTGTAAACCATATGATCAAATTGCATATGCCTGTTTGGCATATGTTGACCATATTGATCCAAACTCTCCGGAACAATTGCCGGTATATCGATGAAGTCAGGAACGACCATGAACGTACGCAGCCTGTGTCTTGCAATCCTCAATATGAGCGATGCAACCGGTTATGAGATCAGAAAACTTTCAACCGAAGCGGAATACAGCTATTTCGTTGACGCCAGTTATGGCTCGATTTATCCGGCGCTAAACAAACTTGAACAGGATGGCATGGTCACCTGCCGGCAGGAAGTGCAGGTTGGCAAACCGGCGCGCAAGATTTATTCAATTACCGAAGCCGGGCGCGAAGAATTCAGGCAGGCGCTAAAAATTCCTCCGCAGCAGGACCTTTTCAAGTCAGAATTTCTATTGCTGGCGATGAATGCCAATCTGGTTGATCGCGAAACCCTTAAGACCGCGATTGATCAGCGGTTCGCCTATTTGAACGATGAAATCGCATTGATGGAGGCCGCGGGCAATTGTGATTGTCATGATTGTATGTGCTGGATCAGCCGCTATGGGCTTACTGTTCAACGCGCATCATTAAAGTTCCTTGAAGAAAACCAGCAGGAATTGCTGTCAATGACCCAACCACGGGAAATCAGCCATCAGGCTGCCGAGTAAGCGTCCGTTGCATTCTCCCAAGATGCAAAGACATAACCCAAATTTGTGATGTGGAAGCATCAAACAGGATTGTATAATAATGGCGTTTAAACTTCGCGGATCACATTTAATTGCCGCAGCAATATTGGCTGGACTTGGTGGCTGGATGTACACAGGCAAGCTGATAATCGGCGGTCAGGCGGACAGCGCTCTGGCATCAAAACCGATTGCCGAGCGAGAAGCAAAACGCGATGCTGTTGCTTTCAAGGTTAGGGTCAAGGTACTGCAACCGCAGGCGCGGCTGGCGCAATTGCTCATTCGCGGACGTACCCAGGCCGATGCAACCATCACAGTTCGGGCGGAAACCGGCGGAACGCTGAAAAAGCGGGTGGTCAACAAGGGTGATCAGGTCAAACCCGGCGATTTGTTGTGTGTCATTGATCAGGGCATCCGCAAAAGCAATCTCACTCAGGCCGAAGCAAGGCTCATTCAGGCAAAAGAAGATTACCAGGCCAATGAAGATCTGGTCAAAAAGGGGTTTTCAGCCAAGACGAAATTGCGTTCATTGAAAGCCGCCCTTGATGCCGCAACGGCTGCCCTTGATGCCGCTAAACAGGACCTGGCCCGAACCGAAGTGCGGGCATCGGTTTTTGGCGAAGTTACCGGACCGCTGGCACAGGCGGGTGATAATCTTTCCCCCGGCGGCGTTTGCGTGACTTTGATCGACACCGACCCGATGTTGTTCATCGGTCAGGTATCCGAGCGTGAAATTGCGCGGATTGAAACCGGCATGGATGCCGGCGTTCGTATGGTGACCGGCGAACAGGTAATCGGCAGGATTTCCTATATTGCACCCAATTCCGACCCCAAGACCCGCACCTTCAGGGTTGAGATTGAGATGGATAATTCAAGCCGCTCTTTGCGTGACGGAGTTACCGCATCAAGCGTTGTCAAGCTTGAGCCAACCCAGGCGTTTAAGATTAAAGCCTCCTGGCTGACCTTGGCCGATAACGGCGATATTGGCCTGCGTGGTGTTGGCGACGACAACCGGGTGTTTTTCGTTCCGGTCAAAATTTTATCGCAAAATACTGAAGGCATGTGGGTCAGCGGCATAACGCCGGGTTCCCGCATAATCACTCTTGGTCAGGAATATGTTTCCGCCGGTGGGCTGGTGATCCCGGTCATGACGCCGGATGAGGCAGCGCCAAAACCGAAGAACAATGCAGAAAATAAATCCGCCGCATCGAACAATGTTCAAACCGCGAGTGCCAACAAATGATTGGTGCGCTTGAGAACATTCTGGCACGGCCAAAAACCGTCCTCACTATGATGGTGGTGATGATTATTGCCGGCATCATTTCCTATATTTCGATCCCCAAGGAAGCCAACCCCGACATTGATGTGCCGGTCTATTTTGTCACCGTCAACCAGCAGGGCATTTCGCCGGGCGATTCTGAACGGCTGCTGGTGCGGCCGCTGGAAACCAGCCTTCGAGGCCTTGATGGATTGAAGGAGGTTACCGCCATAGCCGGACAGGGCTAT
>JAJRTY010000136.1 GCA_024278055.1 Alphaproteobacteria bacterium
ATTGGCAATGAAAAACCAACTCACCGGCACGTCAAAGGCTTTTGCCAGTGTGCGAAGGTCCTTGATTGACGGGGTGGACAGGCCGCGCTCAATCTGGCTGATAAAGCCGACCGAGCGGCCAATGATCAGCGCCAGTTCCTGCAGTGTCAGATTGCGCGACTTGCGCAAGGCGCGTAAATCGCGGCCCAGCGAGTATGCGGCATCATCTTGCGGAATGCTGGGTTGATTGTCGGCTTGAGTGTTCACAATGTGCAATTCCAACATCAGACTCAATTGTCTCAAGTTGGAGTGAAGTATGCTTTCATGAAAAAATCAAATGTTTTTTCATCAAATTAAAAATATTTAGAAATACTTCATGCAATAATTTTGCCAGGCTGATGAGTTTTTGGTGAAGCGAAAGGCAAGTATTGGCCGTCTACCTGAAAAAATCACTTACCTGAGGCTGAATTTGAAATCTGATCAGTGGTTTTTACCAGTACCCCGGAGGCTTTACAGATTTTGCTGATTTTCTGGTTCAGTGGCGCATCGGTGACGAAGATGTCAATATCTGACAGATGGCCGATCTGCACCGGCGCACGGCGTTCGAATTTCATCGCATCAGCAACCAGAATTTTCTTGCGGGCCTGTTCCAGTATCGCCCGTGCCACCCGTACTTCCTGATAGTCGAAGTCAAGCAGACAGCCGTCCTCATCAATCGATGATGCGCCGATGATCGCAAAATCTACCTTGAACTGGCGGATCAGATCAACTGTTGCCGCACCAACAATTGCCCGGTCGCTTTTGCGCACTGTGCCACCGGCAACCACCACCTCGATTTCGGTTGCATCTGAAAGAATATAGGCGACATTCAAATTGTTGGTGACCGCCACAAGGCCGCGATGGTTGCGCAATTGAATGGCAACACTTTCGACCGTTGTCCCGATATTGAGAAATAATGATGAATTATCGGGAATAAGACTGGCGGCAACGCGGGCAATATGGCTCTTTGCATCAACCGCCAGTTCGCGGCGCGAGCGATAGGCAAAATTTGTCGTGCTTGAGGGATAAACCGCGCCACCATGAATTCGGTTAAGCGCCTTGATCTCGCAAAGGTCGTTGAGGTCTTTACGAATTGTCTGCGGGGTAACCTGAAACTGAAACGCCAGTGCATCGACATCGACACGTCCCTCGCGTTTGGCAATTTCAAAAATGTCCGACTGTCTCGGATGTAGTGGCCGCATCTATTTGCTCCAGAAAATTGGTGCCAGTATATTTGTGGATTTACCCGCAATAATCAACCCGTGCGCAGGCACCATCATTCGCCGGTTACATTCACGCCTTTTCGCATCCGCTGAATTAGGGGAAGTAGAACAGGTACAAACAAACAAAGTGCGGCAATGGTCAATATGGCTAAAGTCAGCGGGCGCTCCCACAGAAACGACCATGAATCATCATTGATCAGCAATGCACGGCGCAAGTTTTCTTCCATCATGCCGCCAAGAATAAACCCAAGGATCATTGGCGCCATCGGAAAATCGAGAAAGCGCAGCATCACCGCAATAAATCCAAACAGCACCATTAGTTGAATGTCGAATGTATTGAAGCTGACAAAATAGACCCCGATCAACGAGAAAAACAGGATCAATGGCAGCAGAAAGCGCGACGGGATCGCCAACACCCGGGCGATATAGGGGATGAGTGGTAAATTGAGAACAAGTAGAATGATATTACCGATCCACATCGAAACAATGACCGACCAGAAAACTTCCGGCTGGTCGATATAAAGCCGCGGACCCGGTTGGATACCATAGCCAATCAGCGCACCAAGCATGATTGCAGTTGTGCCGGAGCCGGGAATTCCAAGCGTCAATAGTGGGACAAAAGAGCCGGTTGCTGCCGCATTGTTAGCGGTTTCAGGTGCTGTCAGCCCGCGAATTGATCCCTTGCCAAACTCCTTACCCTTAACAGGCCCCGCAATGCGTTGCTCGGTTCCATAGGCGAGAAAGCTTGCAATGGTCGCACCAGCGCCAGGTAAAACGCCGATCAGGAAACCAAGCAACGACGAGCGGCCGATGACCGGCACCATTTCCTTTATCTCATCTTTTGAAATTGCCATTGACCCAAGATTGGCCGATGCCTTCATTTCCTTTTCCCGTGAACCGTCACCAAGCGGGCGCAATATGGCAATCAGCGCTTCCGACAGCGCAAATGTTGCCATTACCAGCAGCAGAAAGGATATGCCGTCAATAAGATCAATCATACCAAGGGTAAATCGCGGAATGCCTTGTGTCTGGTCTGTGCCGACGGTCGACAGCATCAGGCCGATTACCGTCATCAACAGGGCTTTGAGCATTTCACCTTTGCCGGCAAAAGCCGCAACCGCAGTAAGCCCCAGCACCATCAGGGCAAAATAGTCAGTCGATTGAAACGACAGCGATACGCTTGCCAGATAAGGTGCGGCAATCAACAGGAATATTGCCGCAATCACACCGCCGGAAAACGAAGAATAGGCGGCAATGGCGAGGGCTTTGCCGGCCTTGCC
>JAJRTY010000009.1 GCA_024278055.1 Alphaproteobacteria bacterium
TGGTGCATGAGACACCGGGGTGTGTTGTGGCCGGTGGTATTGAGCGTGCCGGCGTTGCAGCCATTGGCAAAGACCTGGGCGAGCTGGCCGGGATTGGCACTCTTGGCCTTGCGATAGGTGAGAATGCGCTGGAATTATTTGTGGGCCTGGATGCGGTTTTGGATTTCACCGCTCCTGCGGCAAGTGTGGAATTTGCCGCCATTGCAGCACAGGCGCGCATTGTCCATGTTATTGGCACAACCGGATTTACCGACGCTGACGAGACGAAAATAAGCGCCGCAGCACGCCATGCCCGCATTATCAAATCCGGTAATATGAGCGTCGGCGTTAATCTGCTGGCATCTCTGGTTTCCCGGGTGGCCGGGATTTTGAATGATGAATATGACATCGAGGTGCTGGAAATGCACCACCGTCATAAAGTCGATGCACCCTCAGGCACTGCATTGCTGCTGGGCGAGGCTGCCGCAAATGGCCGTGGTGTTGACCTCAATGAAAAATCCGTGCGCTCACGTGATGGCATTACCGGTGCGCGGAATACCGGCGATATTGGCTTTGCCACATTGCGCGGCGGCAGCGTCATTGGTGAACATACGGTTATTTTTGCCAGTGAGGGTGAGCGCATTGAACTTGCTCACAAGGCAACGGATCGTTCGCTTTTTGCCCGCGGTGCTGTGCGGGCGGCCTTATGGGGGTTTGATAAATCGCCCGGGCTTTATTCCATGAATGATGTTTTGGGTCTTTGAACCGACCCGTATTTTGATTGAGAAAATAAAATGAAAAACCTGCTTGTTCTTGTGCGTCATGGCGAAAGTGTCTGGAATAAAAAGAACCTGTTTACCGGCTGGAAGGATGTGGATCTAACCGAGCGCGGCGTTGAGGAGGCGCGCAAGGCGGGGCAGGATCTCAAGGCCCGGGGCATCACCTTTGATATTGCCTTTACCAGCAAACTCATCCGGGCGCAAAAAACCCTGACCATCATGTTAGAAGAACTCGGCCAGACCGACCTCGAAACCATCCAGGAACAAGCTCTTAATGAGCGCAATTATGGTGATTTGACCGGCCTCAACAAAGATGATGCGCGTAAAAAATGGGGCGAGGAACAAGTGCATATCTGGCGCCGGTCTTTCGACATACCGCCACCGGGGGGTGAAAGTTTAAAAGGCACAGCGGATCGGGTGCTGCCTTACTTCAGACAGCACATACTACCCGTGGTTCTAAGTGGTAAATCGGTTTTGGTAGCTGCTCATGGCAATTCACTGCGCGCCTTGATCATGGAGCTTGATAATTTGGACCGCGAGGAAGTAACAAAGCTCAACCTTGCTACCGGAGCGCCAATAATTTATGAGTTGGACGAGAGCGGCAAGCCTATTTCCAAAACAGAATAAAACCGGGTATCAGGAACTGGGCGGGTTGTAAAAAGTTTCGGGAAAACTGCGACTTTCGGCAATATAGGCGCCGATGAACTTTTTAATATTGTCTTTGATAGCCCCTTCGTTGGCAAGCTTGAGGCGATCGCTGAAGACGTATGAATCTTTTAAAGTCGAGGTGTAGGTCTCGGTTATCATGCGATTAAACACAATGAATTGATCGCTTGTTCTGGTGACCGTATATTCAACCCGCGCTGTTACCGCCAGCTCAAAACCCAAAAAAGGCTGCCTGAGCTCTTTCAGTCTGGCCGAAACTTTGTATTTTCCTTCGCCTTCACTCAAAACCGCGTGAAGCCCAAGAGATTGCTGCAAGGCTTTGGCAAAAACCTCGTTGGTGATTTGCGTTTTCCACAATTTGTTGGTTTTAGTGCTGCCGGTGATTTCGCCGATCCCGGTTGATTTCCACAGGCTTGAGTTTTCAGAAATGACGGCATTGGTGGCCACGTCAGGCACCATCGCCTCCAGTCTTGGCCCGCCGGCACACGCGCCCAATAAAAGAAACATTAACGCAATCGGGGTAAATTTAATCATCGTAAAGGTTCTCGTGAGAGAAATGGTTATTGGATTTTAAGTATTCTGCGTTGAATTGGTTAAAGAGTTAAAAAAAATGTCGGCAAATTCATTAAAAAACTTCGGGTGGATAACCCTGATGGCTGTATTGCTGCAAGCCTGTGGCGGCCGCGTTGCCATACCGGTTCTGCAGTTTAATGCACTGGATCAGGCTTTCACCTGCGAACATCTCAAGGCTGAGTTTAATTTGAACAAGCAGAAATTCACGGCTCTTGATGCAGAAGAAGAACAGCGCAACATTGGCAATACCACCCAATTGTTCCTGGGCTCACCGCTGTTGCTCGATCTGACGTCGACGCTGGATAAGGAGCGTGCCGCCCTTCAAACCCGAAACGAACAGATTAAAAAACTGGGTATCGTCAAAAATTGCCCGCCATTTGAAGCAGCCCCGGCTGATAAGGCTTAAGGTCTTTAAGAGTGTGTTCCAGGCCAGCCCACTCCCCCGGCCCAACCACCCGCGAGTGTACCCTGAGGGGTAGTTGGGCCGGGGGAGTGGGCTGGCCTGGAACAACAATCATAAAAGTCAGGCCAAAAGCCCGGTTTCCCAGCCGATAATGGCGTGTTTACGCGTCAGACCCCAGTGATATCCGCCCATGGCACCTGACGCCCGCAAGGCACGATGGCACGGAACCACAAACGAAATTGGATTGCGGCCGACAGCTGAACCAACAGCGCGCGCAGCTTTGGGTCTGCCGATGTGGCGGGCAATATCGCCATAGGTTACGGCGCGGCCAAAGGGGATTTTCAGCAAGGTTTGCCAGACGGTAACATCGAAATCGCTGCCGATTAAAACCAGTTTCAATGGCTGGTCAATTGACCAGTTTTCCTGCACAAATGAGCGTGCGGTAAAGCGTTGCGTCACAGCTGCATCTTGATAAAATTCAGCTTTGGGCCAGCGGCTTTTCATATCTTCAAAGGCAATGGCGCGGGCTTCTTTGCCACCATCGCAAAATGCCAGACCGGCAAGGCCGCGGCTGGTGGCCATGGCCAGGCAGGTGCCAAAGGGTGAATCGTGAAAGCCACAGGCGATGGCAAGACCTTCACCACCGGCCTTATAATCTCCCGGCGTCATGGCTTCATAATGCACGAACAAATCATGCAGCCTACCGGGACCGGACAGGCCAACTTCATAGGTTGTATCAAGAACGCTGGCAGAACCCGCCAGCAAGGAGCGGGCATGCTGAAGAGTGAGAGTGCGGATAAATTCCTTGGGGCTTATTCCCGCCCAGCGCGAAAAAAGTTTGTGGAACTGGGTTTCGCTCATTTTAACGTGGGCGGAAATGTCTTTCAGTGAAGGCTGCTCGCGCCAGTTTTGTGTGAGGTATTCAATCGCCACAGCAACAGTTGAATAATCATCTGCACCAGGCATGATCAGTTGCGTTTCTGCCTGCCTGATATCATTCAGATTTTCCGCTGCATGGTTCATTGCTTCGCCCTCATTATCCTTATGTGACCATTGCAGCTTATGGTCGCTTGAGCCACCCGTTTCCTGAAAGTGTATTCAGGCGTTGAGAGCTTTGCGCAAAAATTCTGAAAATTCGATTTTTTCGCCCCGGGACAAAAACCCTGCAATCTCCAGCATGCGGCCATGAGATGTCAGGATCAGCGGTGGGTTATCATATTCTTCTTCCTCGTCGAACATATGTTCAACGCTGACCCAATACCGGTTAAAATGCCAGATTTTCTCACGGCCCGCTTGAGAGATACGCGTAATTTTCAGCGTTTCATCATCCAGTTCAATTATTTCACGCAAGCTGCCCGAGCGATAATTCAGCTTGAATGCCCAGTAAATCAACAGGACATCGAGACCAAAAAAGCCGACTACGGGCCACGCTCCAA
>JAJRTY010000137.1 GCA_024278055.1 Alphaproteobacteria bacterium
CTAGATAACTCATTACAATGATCTCGCTGCCACCAAGGACTTCCGTGACCATAGGTGGCGGAATTGACAGAATGATGGCACCAATAAGCCCAAACCATGACACCGTCAGACTGGTTTTCCATTGGCGCTGGAATGCGACACCTCACCCGCCAACCTGTGCGGTGGCTCCGTAATGGGTCCCCCGCAATTCCTCGATACACAGCTGACAGAATTCATAAAAACACAGGTAAACGGCGTGAAATACGCCTGTTGCGAACGATCCTCCTGATAGTCAAAAATTAATTTCAAATTTTTTGCACAAGCTCTTGACCTTCCACTTACTGGAACCCCTATGTGATGAAAATAACATCCATATCCAAAACAGGAGAAGATCATGAATACTCAGGTAAATGAAGTTACCCTTGAAATCGAAGGCATGTCGTGTGGCCATTGTGTTGGCCGGGTGGAAAAAGCACTCAACGCCGGTTCAGGCATTGTTGGAGCTACGGTGGATCTTTCCACAAACACCGCTCAGGTGCGCTTTACCGAAGGTGCGACAAGTGCCGCTGACATTGCCGCAATAGTGACTGAAGCAGGCTACGACGCCAAACCCAAAAACGCTTCACCCGCTGCATAAGGCTATTCCAGGGCTGGCATAACTCTAAAAAATCAAATTCGTAATGAGGCAACAATAATGAACGCTCATACAACGTCATTTCAGATCGAAGGCATGTCTTGTGCATCTTGTGTCGGTCGGGTGGAAAAAGCTTTGGCTGCCGTTCCCGGTGTCACGGATGCATCGGTGAACCTGGCAACCGAAACAGCCCGGGTCAGTTTTGATGACAGCGTTAACACTCAAACGTTGACCGCCACCCTTAGCGATGCAGGCTACCCGGCCGCCACCGATAAAGTTACCCTGGAAATAGAAGGCATGACCTGCGCTTCGTGCGTCGGCCGGGTTGAAAAGGCTCTCAGTGCGGGCGAAGGCGTACTGCAAGCATCAGTAAATCTGGCAACAGAGACCGCAACAGTGGTTTTTGCCACCGGTGCAACAACCGCAGCAGACATCGCCGCCATTGCAACCAGGGCTGGGTACCCCGCCAAACCCAAGACTACCGGCGCTGCTCAAACCGACAAAGAAGACCGCAAGGCTGCCGAGATCAGCCATCTTGGGCGCATTACATTGTTGGCCGCTGTACTGGCGCTGCCGGTATTTGTGATGGAAATGGGAGGGCACATCTATGCCGGTTTTGGTGTCTTTATCGAAGATTATATTGGCCTGCAAAACAGCCGGCTTATTCAGTTTGTACTGACAACAATTGTGTTATTCGGGCCAGGATTGCGGTTCTACACCAAAGGTTTCCCTGCCCTTTTCAAAGGTGCGCCCGACATGAATTCCCTTGTCGCCCTGGGCACATCGGCCGCGTATGTTTTCTCGCTGGTCTCTACATTCACGCCCTGGGTATTGCCCGAAGGCACGGTTAATGTTTATTACGAGGCCGCCGCTGTGATTGTCGTTTTGATATTGCTGGGCCGCTTTTTGGAAGCCCGCGCCAAAGGCCGCACCGGCAACGCCATTCGCAAACTTGTCGGCCTTCAGGCCAAGACCGCCCGGGTTGAGCGCAACGGCGAAGTGACAGAACTGGCAATTGAAGAAATTGTCCTCGGTGACATTATTCATGTGCGCCCCGGTGAGAAGATTTCCGTCGATGGTGTGGTGTTGACCGGCTCGTCCTACGTCGATGAAAGCATGATTACCGGTGAGCCCGTCCCGGTTGAAAAAACCAAAGATGCCGAAGTTGTCGGCGGCACGGTCAACGGCACCGGTGCCTTAACATTTACGGCCACCAAAGTCGGCGGCGACACCATGCTGGCCCAGATCATTCAAATGGTTGAGCAGGCCCAGGGCGCCAAACTGCCCATTCAGGGTATTGTCGACAGGATAACATCCGTATTTGTGCCGATTGTTATGGTACTGGCGGCACTCACCGTTCTGACCTGGTTTTTGATCGGTCCCGAACCCGCCATCACCTATGCATTGATTGCCGGGGTGGCCGTCCTGATTATTGCGTGCCCCTGTGCCATGGGCCTGGCAACACCAACCTCAATCATGGTCGGCACCGGTCGCGCAGCGGAAATGGGCGTATTGTTTCGCAAAGGTGATGCCCTTCAATCGCTGCAGGAAGCAAAGATTGTTGCCCTCGACAAAACCGGCACCCTGACGCTTGGCCGCCCGGAACTGACCGATTTGACGGTTGCCGAAGGTTTCGAGCAGGACGATGTCCTGCAACTGGTGGCATCGGTTGAAGAAACCTCCGAACATCCCATTGCTGAAGCCATTGTCCGTGCCGCCAAGGCCAAGAAAATAAACCTGTCCAAAACCGAAGACTTCTCGTCAATTACCGGCTTTGGCGTTCAGGCCCGCGTTGACGGCAAGCTTATTCTCATTGGTGCTGACCGTTTCATGAAACGCGAGAACATATCCCTGGGAACATTGCTGGCCGAAGGTGACGCGCTGGGCAAAAAGGGTAAAACGCCACTCTATGCCGCCATTGACGGCAAGATTGCCGCAGTTATCGCGGTAACTGATCCGATCAAGGACAGCACACCGGCAGCAATTGCCGCTTTACATAAGCTCGGCCTCAAGGTTGCCATGATAACCGGGGACAATCAGGGCACAGCCGATGCCATCGCCAGGGAACTCGACATAGACCATGTGGTCGCCGAGGTGTTGCCCGAAGGCAAGGTTGCAGCGTTAGAGGCCTTGCGGACTGATGGCACCAAACTGGCCTTTGTTGGCGATGGCATTAACGATGCACCCGCCCTGGCTGTGGCGGACGTGGGAATTGCCATTGGCACCGGCACCGATGTTGCTATTGAAGCCGCTGACGTGGTGCTGATGTCCGGCGATCTAAAAGGCGTGGTCAATGCCTTTCAGATCAGCCAGCGCACCATGTCCAACATTCGCCAGAACCTGTTCTGGGCCTTCAGCTACAATACGTTGTTGATCCCGGTTGCCGCCGGTGTGCTATACCCGGTAAGCGGGCTGATGCTGTCGCCCGTGCTGGCTGCCGGTGCCATGGCGTTGTCAAGCGTCTTTGTTCTTACCAACGCTTTGCGTTTACGCTGGGTAAAACCGGCCATGCAGGAGTAAAAAAATGAATATTGGCGATGTTGCAAGCCGTTCGGGCCTGCCCGCAAAAACCATTCGTTATTACGAAGACATCGGTTTTGTCAAACCCTTGCGCGATACCAATGGCTACCGGGTGTTTCAGGAAAAGGAACTGCATAAACTAACGTTCCTCCACCGCGCTCGCGCCCTTGGCTTCACCATTGAAGATTGCCGGGCACTTTTAGCTCTATATGACGACGAAACCCGTTCAAGCGCCGATGTAAAACGTATAGCCAACGAACATCTGAAGGAAATCGACGCCAAAATCGCCAATCTTAAAACCATGCGCAACACACTTTCGCATCTGATAGAAGAATGCGCCGGAGATCACCGCCCGGATTGCCCGATCCTGGAAGATCTGGGTAAATAAGCTCTGTTTAACTCAGTTGGCAATCTCGCCAATGGATACAGTGGTACGTAATTCCGGGCTGTTGGGACCAAGCAGGACGGGCTGTTTTATATCAGCCAGCACCGCAACATCATACAGCTCGGAGACCACCCCATCCATTGTCAGGGAATGAATAATATCGCCACTTTTCAAATCAATGATATAGAGACCACAGCGCGGTTCCATTTTGCGTGTCGTTAGTGCATCATCCAGCGCCAGACCGGAAAATGTCTTGTTGTCGCGTGGCTTGGACAGACCCATAATAGCAAAACCATCAACAAAACTGAGCCCACGCAGATAGCCCGGACAAAAACAGACCGCTTCAAATTTCCCGTTTTCCAAATCCACATAACCAAACTCACCGGTGCCGGAATTATGCAGCCACAGCCTGTCATCGTGCCAGCGCGGTGAATGCGGCATGCTCAGACCTTCACAAACAATGTCGTTGGAGCGCACATCAATGACAATACCGCCACTAAGACGTTGATCGCGCCAGCCATCAAACGTATCGCTTTTGGCAACCGCTGTAACATAAGCCGGCTTGCCATCAACCAGAGCCAGCCCATTGAGATGGCAGCGGTCTTCGGCTGCCAGTCTGGAAATAAAATCCGGTCGCCATACCGGGATGAAACTGTGGGTAACACTCAACGTTCCGAGACAGTTAAATAATGTATTGACGAAAGTTGGCTGGCCGCTGTCGGGAACCGCTATGTCGTGAATATCCAAATCCCCGGTAAAATACGAAACCTGAGGCACATAAACCGCATCATAGCCTTCTTTTGTCTTCTGATTTTCCGGCAAAGCATTTTCATAGCGATGAACCTGCACATCGCTTGTTACCCATAAACCGTTGTCAGATGCAGCCATACCAAGGCAACGTCCGACATTGCGATTAAAAACCCACAATTTGCCATCGGGTTTGGATCCGATGAAAAACAGCTTGCCGACCTGGTAGGTGGTAAAGGCTAAAGACAAATTACGCTGCGCCAGCCATTGGGCAAACCCGCGCGAAGTATCCAGCGAAAACACCGGATCTCCCTGCTCGCCAGCCGCTGTGCCACTATTATCATTGGTTTCGATGGTCGTCTCGGGCGTTTTTACCATGAGTGGAGGTCTCCTTGATCATTACATTTTAAGCTTGAGACCCGCTGAGGTGACAAGGCAGCATTGATGCTTATAATGCATCTCGTTCTATTTATTCAAGTTTACTTCTGCATATCCGTTACAAGAGTTTTGTCAGCATGATTATACGGTTTTTTTTGATTGGCGTATTATTGCTGACGACAGGCATGGCCCATGCCCAGGAACGTCAGCAGCTGATAATTCTTACCTCGTTTCCCGATACGATTTACCAACCGTTCAAACGTGCGTTCGAAAACAAAAATCCCGATATCGAGTTGTTCATCCTCAACCGAAAAACCTCAGCGGCCATCTCTTACATTCAAGACGGTGTAAATTATCCCGTCGATCTGTTCTGGGCATCAGCTCCCGATGCATTTGAAATCCTCAAACAATCGGGGAAATTGCAAAAACTTCATCGCGTCAACCGCCCACCTGCCGACAAAGTGCTGGGTTACCCGATAAATGATCCTGATGGATATTACGTCGGCTTTGCCATTTCCGGCTACGGTATAATGTGGAACAGCGATTACCTCAGCCGCTACAAATTGCCAAAGCCCGCCAGCTGGGATGATTTACGCAAAAGCATCTATGCCAATCATATCGGTATTTCCGCACCCTCGCGCTCGGGCACCACACATCTTATTGTCGAGATCATCCTGCAATCAAAAGGCTGGGTGGAAGGCTGGCGCACGCTGATGGAGATTGGTGGCAATCTGGCGACAGTCACTGCCCGCAGTTTTGGTGTACCGTCAGGTGTGGAGCAGGGCTTTTTTGGCATCGGACTGGTTATCGACTTTTTTGGCCTGCGTTCGCGTGCCGAAGGACAACCGGTGGAATTTAAGTATCCCACCTTCACCAAAATGCTGCCAGCCAATATTGCTCTGGTCAAGGGTGCTGAAAACTCAAGTGAGGCAAACCGGTTTATCGAATTCCTGTTATCTGACGACGGCCAGCGTATTTTGTTCCGCCCCGGTATTTCGCGACTGCCGGTTAATCCGGAAATCTATCGCGATGCACCGAAAGGATTTCCCAACCCTTTCACTTTTCCCTCTAATAGTGCAGCCCCCCTGTTTGACATCAATCTGTCAAAAACCCGCTATCATCTGGTCAATGCACTGTTTGATCAATTGATCACTTTTCGATTGCGCGAACTGAAAGAAGCCTGGTCGCTGGTCCACCGGGCGGAAAAGAAACTGGCTCAATTACAGGACACTGATTTAAAAGCTGACATAGCCAAAGCCCGTACATTGATTGACCAATTTCCAGTATCCGCCTCCGAAGCAAACAATGTAAAATTTACCAGCCGGTTTGCCCGCCACAAACCCGGGTTTGCGGTTTCATCAACACAAACCCAACGCGAAGCCGACTGGCGCAGCGATGCCCTGCGCCGCTATGATGCCGCAGCACAGATTGCCGAACGGGTTTTATCTATTCTGCGTGAGCGCGACACTCCCGGGAGGCCAAAATGACGGTGCGACGGTTTGGTATCCGTGGCCGCATGTTTGCAGCTTTTGGCCTGATCGCTTTGGTAACCGTCATATCAAGTGCTACCGCCTGGTTTGCCTACGAAAACCTGAGCCGCGGCTTTTCCCGCATCGTTGGTATAGATATTCCCAGCATCACGCTGGCCTCAGAGTTGACTGCAAAAAGTGGCGAAATTGTCTCCACCGCCCCCACCCTGGTGGCTGCCAGCTCCAACCGGGCGCGTAAAAGAATCTGGGATCAGTTGTTACGCACCATAAAAACCACCGCAGCACTTGTCGACAGGTTAGAGCAATACGACATTCCCGGCGAACAGCGTTCAGCTTTGCGTACTCAGCTTAATGCGGTTACTTCGGCATTGCGCGCGCTTGATACCAATGTCCAGCGCAAATTCTGGTTTTCCAATCGTAATCAGGAGTTGACTGAAAGCCTGCGCTGGGCGCATGCGGATTTTCTCGATGAAATTGACCCCCTCATTATGGACGCCCGCTTTAACATTGCCTTGTTGCTAAGGCGATCACAGGCAACAACTGAAGAAACATCCTCAGTGGCGCGTGTCTCCAATATCGAGACCCGACTGACCCAGCAGGAAGTGTTGTTGCAGATAAAGAGCGATGTAAATCTTCTGGTTGGCCTGATTTTCAGAGCCGCCAATGCCGATGACAAACAACAGCTAAAATCCATCACCCTGTTTGCCGCCGACAGTGCAAGCCAGGTCACCGATGGACTTGGTAAACTGGCAAAGCGTACGGGTAACGTTTCCCTGCGCCAGTCGGCAAAGATAATTCTTTCGTTTATTGATGGCCAGAACAGCCTGATCAACCTGCGTCGCGATTCCCTCAACCTGCTGCAGATTAACAGGGGCATGTTGGAAAGCACGGCTTTGCTGGTCGGAGATTTTCAATCCAGCGCCGCCAGGTTTGCCGAACTGGTCAAATCCCAGGCCATCGACCAGGCCAAAAGCGCCAGCATCGTCACCACCCGCGCCAAAAACTTTCTGATCTGGGCAACCCTGGGCAGTATTGCCATCGCCATTGTGGTCGTGTGGTTTTATGTCGGTCGCAGTCTGGCCGGCCGCGTACGCCGCCTCAACCTTGCCATGGGACAGATTGCCGAGGGTGACTTGACCACCCGGGTTCCCGTCGGCGGGGATGACGAAATCAGCGACATGGCCAGCGCCCTTGAAGTTTTTCGCAACCGGATTTCAGACACGCAAAAAGAACTGGTACAAGCCGGTAAACTGGCTGCTCTTGGGCAGCTGGTAGCCGGCGTTGCCCATGATCTCAATCAACCGCTGGCGGCACTAAAGTTTCAGACCCACAATGCAAAAGTGTTATTGAAAAAAGACAATGTATCTGAAGTCGCTGACAATCTTGATCAAATCTCAGCGCTGTCAACCAAGATGGCAAAAAAGATCAACCATCTCAAAACTCTCGCCCGCAAGCCCTCGCAATCCGTACATGATGTGGAGCTAAAGCCTATCATCGCCTCCGCTCTCGATTTGCTTGAAGGGCGCATCAACGACGTCGGTGTAGAGGTTAAACTGAACCTGCCAAAGGAAAAACTGATTGTGCGCGGTGGGGAAAACCGGCTTGAGCAGGTATTCCTCAATGTTTTCGGTAATGCGCTTGATGCGATGGTCACAGCCCCGGTCAAAAAGCTGAAAATAGAAGTAAAAAATCTCAACGGCAAAACCACCACCACCGTTCAAGACAGCGGTGAGGGCATTGCGGAAGAGATTTTGCCCCAGGTTTTCGACCCCTTCTTCACCACAAAAGAGGTTGGCGAGGGCCTCGGCCTGGGCTTAAGTATTTCCTACAATATTGTCAAAGATTTCGGCGGGACCATAAATGCTGCAAGCAAAACAAATGTTGGCACCACGTTCAGCGTTATTCTTAAAACAGGCCAGAAATGACACCTGAACAGATTATTATAGTCGACGATGAAGACGATGTGCGCGAGGCCTACGCGCAAACCCTGCAACTTGAAGGCTTTAATGTCGCAGCCTTCGCCACAGCCCGAGATGCCCTGGAAATCATTTCAGCGGACTGGCCCGGCGTCGTGGTGACGGATTTGCGCATGCCGCGCATTGACGGGCTCGAATTATTGAGAAAAACTCACGCCATCGACAGCGATATTCCCGTGGTGATGATTACCGCCCATGGTGATGTGCCCGTGGCGGTGGATGCCATGCGCAGCGGTGCCTATGATTTTCTGGAAAAACCACCTGACCCGCTGCTTATGCTGGAGGTCGTGCAGCGCGCCCTGAAACACCGCAAACTGGTTTTGGAAAATCGACGTTTACGGCAACAACTCATCGGCTCTGAAAGCCCGCTGGATACGATCATCGGAAAAACGCCAGTGATGACCGGCTTGCGCCAGACTATCACCATGCTTGCCAATGCCGACGTGGATACGCTCATCGTCGGCGAAACCGGCACCGGCAAAGAACTCGTCGCCCAGGCCCTGCACAAATGCAGCAAACGTGCCAAACGCAAATTTGTCGCCCTTAATTGTGCCGCCCTGCCCGAAAGTCTGATTGAGAGCGAGCTTTTCGGCCATGAGAAAGGCGCCTTTACCAATGCCCACTCCCGCCGTATCGGCAAGGTGGAATACGCCCACAAAGGCATATTGTTCCTCGATGAAATTGAAAGCATGCCCTTAAGCATACAGGCAAAACTGTTGCGTGTTCTGCAGGAACGATCGTTTGAGCGCGTCGGGGCCAATGAAATGATATCGGTCAACATCTGCGTCATCGCCGCTGCCAAGACAGATCTAAAGGCGATGAGTGAACAGGGACTGTTGCGCAGCGATCTTTATTATCGGTTGAATGTCGCCACCATAGAGCTGCCCGCCCTGCGGCACCGGCGCGATGATATACCCCTGTTATTCAGCACACTGAGCCAACAGGCCGCTATGGAGCGTCGCACCAGCTTGCCTGAAATATCCCCGCAGTTGCTGGAAACACTGATGCAACACGACTGGCCCGGCAACGTACGCGAGTTAAAAAATGTTGCCGAAAAATTTGTAATCGGGCTGCCCCTGGGACTTGGCGCCCATGAAAAAGTGGAAAAATCCGGCTCCCTCAGCGAAATGACCGAAAACTTTGAAAAGCAATGTATCATCAATGCTCTGGTCAAAAACAACGGTTTCATCACCGCAACAGCCACCGCTTTGGGACTTCCCCGCAAGACGCTGTATCTGCGTATGCAAAAGTACAATCTGCGAAAAGAGACTTACCGTTCCCAGGATTAAAAGGGTCAAAACTATCCTTTTTTCATGGTTATTTTGAGTTGTTTTTAACTCAAATTGACAGCAGTCAAAAATCACAAACATTGTAATACATTGTTTTTATTGACTTACTTCCAAAGCTCAAACTTGGCACATGCCTTGCTATATAGTTAACGCGGACACATTCCGCAACTGACGAGCAATCAGCACAATGGGAGAATTATCGAGATGAAAAACAAACAATACATGCGTGTGATTGGTGGGGCGTTATTCGCAGCACTCATATTGCCGTTTGGTGCAGCTTCGGCACAGGAAGGTACATTAACAATTGTAACCTCTTATCCGCCAGACACTACAACAACTTTCAAAAAGGCTTTTGAAAAGAAGTACCCCGGCGTCAAAGTGGAAATGCTGAAAAAGAAAACCACCGCGGGCATCAAATATCTGCAGGAAACTTCCGGCAACAACAAGTCAGACATGTTCTGGGCATCGGCCCCTGACGCTTTTGAAGTTCTCAAAGGTGATGATCTGCTGGCGAAATATGAAGTTAAAATCAAAGGCATCCCGGAAAAAGTAGGCTCCTTCCCCATCAATGATCCTGATGGCTATTACAAAGGGTTTGCAGCTTCCGGCTATGGCATAATGTGGAACACGCGCTATCTCAAAGCCAAGAAACTTCCCGTTCCAAAAGAATGGGCGGACCTCAAAGACCCGGTCTACTTCGGCCATGTGGGTATGAGTGCGCCATCACGTTCAGGCACCACTCATCTGACTGTCGAAACCCTGATACAGGGCATAGGATGGGAAAAAGGCTGGGCTGAATGGAAAGCCATTGCCGGTAATTTCAAAACCGTCACAGCGCGTAGTTTCGGTGTCCCCGATGGCGTTAATTCAGGACAGTTCGGCGTTGGCATCGTTATCGATTTCTTCGGCCTGTCTTCAAAGGCGTCCGGCTTCCCGGTTGATTATGTCTATCCGACAATCACCACACTGGTGCCGGCTAATATTGCCATTGTAAAAAATGCCCCTAATGCAGAAGCCGCCTCCGCCTTCATCGAGTTCCTGCTATCAACCGAAGGTCAGGAGTTATTGCTTGATCCTAAAATCCGTCGCCTGCCGGTTAATCCCGACACCTATGCCAAGGCACCGGAAGGCTTTCCAAATCCGTTCAAGGATTCATCAATCGGTGCAGCGGTGAAATTTGATCTCGGCCTTTCCAAAGGCCGCTATAATGTCGTCAATTCTCTGTTTGACGTCATGATCACATACCGCATCGACGAACTTCGTGCCGCCACCAAGGCATTGCATGAAGCCAGAGCGGCAATGGCTGGTAAAACCAACCCTGACGCAGCCAAACTGATTGCAGAAGCACAAGCTCTGGTTGACAAGCTGCCTATCACCGAAGCCCGGGCAAGCGAGAAGGACTTTGCCGGAATCTTCAAAAAGAAACGCAAAAAAGCCACAACAAAAATCACTGGCCGTCAGGCAGAAGTGGAAGGCAAGTGGGATGATATGGTCAAGGCAAACTATGCCAAGGCCGTTGAGCTTGCCAACAAAGCAAAGTCGATGCTGTAATCGATCAAGCTTTCTACTCATAATAAAAAACCCGGTGCGCAGGATATGCGCACCGGGTGAAAAAACTCACAAACAGGGGTAGGGGTACCGCCATGTCGGTCTTTTCAACAAGTCAGCGCGGCCCGGCATTTGCCGGAATTTTAATCGCGATATTACTGGCGCTTTTTCTGGTTATTCCCGTACTCAAGGTCATCTATGTTGCATTTCTTGATGCCAACACCGGTGAGCTTACTTTTATCAATTTTGTTGATTTCTTTCAGTCTTCGCTTTTCCGCGAAAGTTTTTACAACTCCTTTTACGTCTCGGCCATGTCGGTTGTCTTTGCCTCAATGATAGCCCTGCCACTGTCTTATTTCACCACCCGTTTCAATTTTTCCGGCGCCGTCATCATCCAGACGCTTGGCTTCATCCCCTTGATTATGCCGCCCTTTGTTGGTGCCGTTGCGATGAAACTGCTGTTTGGCAGCAATGGTTCGATCAACCTGCTGCTGGAGGACTGGTTTGGCATCAACATCCCCTTTATGGAGGGGCTTAACGGCGTCATTTTAGTACAAAGCATCCACTATTTCCCCTTCATTTTAATCAATCTGTCGGCCGCCCTCAATAATATTGACCGCTCAATGGAAGAAGCCGCTCAAAATCTTGGCTCACGCGGACTGCGCATGTTCCGGCGCATTGTTTTTCCTTTAGCCCTGCCCGGATACATCGCCGGCGCAGCACTCGTTTTCATCAAGGTCTTTGATGACCTCGGCACGCCCCTGTTGCTCGATGTCAACAAGATGCTGGCACCGCAGGCTTATTTGCGCATTTCATCCATCGGCATCTCAGACCCCATGGGCTATGTGATTTCGGTTATCCTGATTGTTTTTTCCATATTGTCTTTGTACATCTCGCTTGCTGCCATGAAGGGCCGCGATTATGCCACCGCACAAAAAGGCGGTGGCGGCCTGTCCAAGCGCGACCTGAAGAGCTGGGAGAAAGTCGGCTGTTACACCGTCGTCCTGTTTATTCTGGCCGTCGTCCTGTCGCCGCATCTGGGCCTGTTGCTCTTGTCTTTCGGCACAGTATGGTCATTCGCCGTACTGCCGGACGCCTACACATTTGCGCATTATGTCAAAGTGGCCAGCGAAGCCACGCAATATATTTACAACACCTTGATCTATGCCGGTATTGCTGCCACCGTTGATGTCATCCTGGGCACAGCCATCGCCTATATCGTCTACAGAACCGATCTAATCGGGCGCAAATGGCTTGATTACGGTGCAACGGCTGCTCTGGCCATCCCCGGCGTCGTGCTCGGCATCGGCTACTTGCGCACTTTCTATGAATTCAATGTTCCCATCATCGACAAGCCACTGGCAACATGGTGGGTAATCATCGTCATCGCCTTGACTGTGCGCCGCCTGCCCTATGCCCTGCGCGCCTGTGTTGCCGCCATTCAACAGGTCTCGGTCATGCTGGAAGAATCTGCTGAAAACCTCGGCGCCACCAAACGCCGCACCGTCTGGCGCATTGTCGTGCCGCTGATGAGTGGCGGCATTCTCGCGGGCTTTGTCACCAGTTTTGCCACCGCAGCCGTTGAGCTGTCGGCTACCATCATGCTGGTGTCACAGGAATCCGATGCCCCGCTCGCCTTTGGCATATACGAATTCATGCAATCAGCTTCCGGCCGCGGCCCCGGTGCAGCGCTTGGAATGATCGCTGTTGTTCTGGTCGGGCTGGGCACCTATTTTTCACACAAGATTATTGAGCGGACCGAGAAAAACCGCACCGCATCCAAGCCTGTAATTGAGGAGGCCACCACATGAGTACGCAACCCCGCGAAAGCTCGGAAATTATCATTGAAAACCTGTCGCTTTCCTTCGGCACCACCGAAGTGCTCAAAGGCATTGATCTGGTTATTAAACCGGGTGAATTCTTCTCATTTCTAGGACCGTCGGGTTCAGGCAAATCAACCTTGCTGCGCGCCATTGCCGGTTTTGGCCCAACGCCTGAGGGCCGAATTCTGATTAGCGGTGAAGACATTGCCAGATTGCCACCATGGGAGCGCAATGTCGGCATGGTGTTTCAATCCTACGCCCTGTGGCCGCATATGAGCGTTGCCAAAAATGTAGCCTTCGGCCTCGAGGAACGAAAAGTCCCTCAAGCCGAAATCGACGTACGCGTCAAACAGGCGCTTGATCTGGTTGATCTGGCTGATTATGCCCACCGCCGTCCATCACAATTATCCGGCGGCCAGCAACAACGTGTGGCACTCGCCCGCACCATCATTATTGAACCGCGCGTATTATTACTGGATGAGCCCCTGTCCAATCTCGATGCCAATTTACGCATTCAGATGCGCCGCGACATCCTGGCATTGCAGCGCAAACTGAACCTCACAACGATTTTTGTCACCCATGACCAGGAAGAAGCCAATACCACCTCTGATCGCATGGCAGTATTGAACAACGGCATATTGCAGCAGGTTGGTTCACCCATCGATCTCTATGATGCACCCGCCAATACATTCGTGGCAAGCTTTCTGGGCACCGCCAACATCCTCAAGGGTGAGTTGAAAAAAAGCGGCAAATCCAGTGCGTTTATATCGCAAAAAGGAATGGAAATTCCGATCACCAAACCATTGGAAAACACCTCCGCCATTGCCATACGCCCACAGAACATTCATCTCCAGCCTCCCGGCAAAAAGAAAACTGCCAACAGTTTTGATTTTAAAGGAGTTGTCAGCGAAGTCGAATTTCTTGGCGAAACCCTGCGCTACAGCGTCACTGTCGGCAATGAATCCATCCTGGTTGACCATTCCCACCGGCCCGGAGACATTATTTTCTCCGTTTCTGAGGAAGTGAACGTGGTGTTTGCAGAGGATCAGTTCGTGATGCTTCAGGCATAGTTTCTTCGAATTCCAAATTATTTCCGCAAAAAATTATCATGGGCCTTGCCTTCTGGCCTGCGCCGTGGAACCATACAATCCTATCGACAGCCCCGGATTGAGGGGACGGTGACCTCTCATCTATAAACCGTTGGGAGGAAGTTATGGGTAACGAAGGCGCTAGACCAAGCGGCCCTCGGTGCATCGCACTAATAGGGCCATATTTAAGCGGTAAAACCACACTTTTAGAATCAATTTTAGCTCGCACAGGCGCTGTCAATCGACAGGGCAAGGTTTCCGATGGCAATACCATTGGGGATGCATCGCCCGAAGCGCGTACGCACGGCATGAGCGTCGAGCTCAATGTTGCCTCTATAGATTACCACGGCGAACAATACACATTTATTGACTGTCCCGGTTCGATTGAATTTTTGCAGGAACAAATACCGGCCCTGCCAGCCGTTGATGCAGCCATTGTGGTCTGTGAGCCTGATGACAAGAAAATACCGGCATTACAGCTGATTTTAAAGCAGCTTGATGAGTTGGGAATCCCACGCATTTTATTCCTCAACAAAATCGATAAAACCGAAATACGGGTACGCGACCTCCTCAGCACCCTGCAACCGGCAAGTGAAAAACCGCTTGTTTTGCGCCAGATACCAATCTGGGAAGACAATGTTGTTACCGGCTGTGTTGATCTCGCACTCGAGCGTGCCTTTGTCTATCGCAAACATGCCCAAAGTGAAGTAATTGACCTGCCCGATGGCCTGCTCGATCGCAAGGGCGAAGCGCGTTATTCCATGCTCGAGCAACTGGCTGATTATGATGATGAACTGATGGAAGCCCTGCTCGAAGACATTGAACCCGCCCAGGACCACGTGTTTGGTGATCTTGCCCAGGAATTACGCAACGGTCAGATTTGCCCGGTCTTGTTAGGCTCGGCTGAAAACGGCAACGGTATTCGCCGCCTGCTCAAGGCCATTCGCCATGAAGTACCAACGGTGGAGGATACCGCCGAGCGGCTGAGTGTGAGCGAGGGCGAGTGTGTTGCGCAAATTCTCAAAACCTATCACACCACCCATGGCGGCAAACTGTCCCTGGTGCGAGTTCTGACAGGTGAGCTGAAAGATGGCACGATTCTGTATAACAGCGGTGGCAACAATGAGCGTATTTCGGGCGTTTTTACCCTGCTGGGTCAAGAGCCTTCCAAAGTGTCACGCGCCATCGCCGGCGATACAGTGGCCCTGGGACGTATGGAGAGCTTTCAGACCGGTGAAACCTTAACCAGCATCAAGTGTGAATGCGAACAGGTTGCCCCCCTTGAAAGCCTGACCCCGGTCTATGGTTTGGCCGTCAGTGCAGTGGAGCGCAATGACGAGGTAAAACTCACCGGTGCCATTGCCAAGATTATTGAGGAAGACCCTTCCATCAAACTGGTCCACAGTCCCGACACCAATGAAATGGTGGTCTGGGGTCAGGGCGAGATGCACCTGCGGGTAACGCTGGAGCGTCTGGAAGGAAAGTACGGTATTGCTGCAAAAACACTGCGGCGTAAAATTCCATATAAGGAGACCATTCGTAAATCCATCACTGTTCGCGGCCGCCACAAAAAACAAAGCGGCGGACATGGGCAGTTTGGTGATGTGGAGGTGGAGATCAAACCATTACCGCGCGGCTCCGGCTTCGATTTCAGTCAGTCAATTACCGGTGGCGTCGTGCCAAAGCAATATATTCCCGCTGTTGAAAACGGCATCAAGGAATATCTGGCGCAGGGACCGTTAGGTTTCCCGGTGGTTGATCTTTCTGCAAAACTGATTGATGGCTCCTATCATGCCGTCGATTCGTCAGAGCAGGCTTTCAAGACCGCAGGCAGAATAGCCATGGCCGAAGGCCTGCCGAAATGTTCGCCGGTATTGCTCGAGCCGGTCCTGTCAATTTCCTTTAATGTTCCTAATGATGCAACGGCGAAAATAAACGCGATTATTTCCAGCCGTCGCGGCCAGATACTAGGTTTTGATGCCAGACCCGGATGGCCGGGATGGGATGTGGTCAACGCACATTTACCGGAAACCGAAATCCAGGACATTATTGTCGAAGTGCGCTCAGCCACCGCCGGTGTTGGCACATTTACCTACGAGTTCGATCATTTATCCGAACTGACCGGGAAACTTGCCGAACAGGTCTTGTCTGAAAGCAAAGCCCAGGCAGCCTGATTAATTTCTTTCAAATTGAACAACCTGCACTCTTTTGAGTGCGGGTTGTATCGTGCGTGAACGGTTTATTCTCGCAAGGACGTGAATTGTAGTTGTTTGGTAATGCCATTATATCAAAATGACTAAAATCCTGGGATGGACAATTTATAGAGCTATGGAGGTCCGACATGCTGATTAAACGTAACAAAGGCTGGGAGTTGCCAGAACATATGGCAACACCCGAAGATGTATTCTTGAACCGCCGCACATTTATGGCTGGCGCCGGAACAGCTGCGGCAGGTATTGGACTGGGCATTGCCCCTTCTTCTTTATGGGCCGGACAGGATGATGATCCGACCAGAGACCTCTATCCTGCCAAACGTAATGATAAATACAAGCTCATACGCCCGATTACCCCTGAAAAAATCAATAACACTTACAACAACTTCTATGAATTCGGCTCCCACAAAAGCATATCCAAAGCTGCCCAGGCACTGCAGACACGGCCGTGGGAAATTACCATCGACGGTGAAGTTGAAAACTCGTTCAAGATTTCCATTGATGATCTGATCCGCAAAATGACCCTGGAAGAACGGCTTTATCGCCTCAGGTGTGTGGAAGCCTGGTCAATGACCATTCCGTGGACCGGCTTTGCCATGAAGGATCTGGTCGATCTTGCCAAACCTCTGTCATCAGCAAAATATGTGCGCATGGAAACTTTTCTCAACCCGGAAGTTGCCACCGGGCAAAAACAGGGCTGGTATCCGTGGCCCTATGTGGAAGGCCTGACCATGGCCGAAGCCACCAATGAACTTACCATGATGGTAACCGGTGCCTATGGCAAACCGGCAGCCAAACAATATGGTGCTCCTTTGCGGCTGATTGTGCCGTGGAAATACGGCTTCAAGTCCATCAAATCAATCGTCAAATTCACCTTTACGTCAAAACGCCCGCTGGGGCTGTGGCAAAACATCCAGGGCCGTGAGTATGGCTTCTGGGCCAACGTCAACCCCAAAGTAAATCACCGCCGCTGGTCCCAGGCGACAGAACGTGTTCTGGGCGAAAACAAGCGCATCCCGACGCTGTTGTTCAATGGCTACAGTGAACAGGTGGCAGATATGTATAAGGATATGGGCACCGAAAAACTGTTCTATTAGAGCACTTCTCGATCATATTGACGATAGATTTGCTCCATCACACAGTAAAGCTGTAGCCGTTTCCACCAGTTTGATTTTTCCAGGGGCAGCAGATGACTATACTGAAAATCGCTGCATTCAGCGATGGCAACACCGGCGGCAACCCCGCTGGCGTTGTTATTGGCGATAAATTGCCCGACAATTCAAAGATGCAGAAGATCGCCGCCGATGTCGGGTTTTCCGAAACAGTGTTTGCAAGACCAGGTGGCGCTCTCGGGCAATGGGTTGTGCGGTATTTCTCGCCTGAAACAGAAGTGCCGTTTTGCGGCCATGCAACGATTGCGCTGGGTGCTGCATTGGCACTCCAGGAGGGCGATGGCGTCTTTAATCTGAGCCTTTCCGAGGCTGAAATTTCAGTCGAGGGCAAGCGTAGCGGTGAAATTATTTCCGCTGCGTTGCAATCACCGCCGACCAGCAGCGCCAAAGCTGATGATACAGTGGTTGTGGCCGCTCTTGATTTGTTCGGATACAATAGTAAGGATCTCAATCGCAAGATCCCACCGGCCATCATTAACGCCGGTGCCAATCACCTTGTTCTGGCCCTGAAGGATCGCACCCGCCTGTCGCAAATGGCCTACGATCTCGATGATGGCCGCACTCTTATGAAGACATTCGGGTTGGTGACAATATCATTGATCTTTGCCGAGACCGATCAGCTCTTTCATGCCCGCAACCCATTTGCTTCCGGCGGCGTGCTTGAAGACCCCGCGACCGGGGCCGCAGCAGCCGCATTAGCCGGGTATTTGCGCGATCTTGGCTGGCCCCATCAAGGCGTTATAGACATTGTTCAAGGCGAAGACATGGGCCGGAAATCGCTGTTGCATGCTGAAATACCAGCCCGGCCCGGGACGTCGATCCGGGTTTCAGGAACCGCCAGAATTATGTAATTACAACTGCGTTTCATATTGAAAACCCAATAAAAAAACCGGGCGGCTGTTAAGCAGCGCACCCGGTTTTTCCAATAAGAGCGCCTGTTACCAGGCGCCGCAGACCGACCAGCTGGGAGGGAGGGCGGGTCTACTTACGAAACGCTTCTTAGGGGGAGGAAGAGAGGCGTTTCGTCTAACTTACGATCTTTGATCGCGTTAATATATATTTAGGTATGCCAACCATATTTTTAAAGATAATGATTTGCATGGCTGCTATGCGTCAAACGCATAGGTAATATTCACAAAGAATAAAAAACCGGGCTCGCTTTTTCAGCGCGCCCGGTTTTTCAATAAGAGCGCCTGTTGCCAGGCGCCGCAGACCGACCAGCTGGGAGGGAGGGCGGGTCTACTTACGAAACGCCTCTTTAGGGGGAGGGAGGAGAGGCGTTTCGTCTAACTTTCGATCAATGATCGCGTTGGCCTATATGTGCCTATTTCATCGTCGATGCGCAAGCGCCCATTCCGCATATGAGCTATGCGCCTCACGCATAACTACAAAGCATTGTTTTAAAACAATATAATCTAGTTTAGAAGGACCACTGCCGGGCTTTACCCAGTAGAAAATCACGAAAAACTATCATCCGGGCTGAATTACGCACTTCCTCGGCGTAGACAAAATAAGTATCGAAACTCGGCGTTTCTATATCCGTCAAAATTCTCACCAATCCGGCTTTTGATTCGTCGCGCACGATATAATCGGGCAATGCCGCAATACCAATACCGTTTTGGGCAGCCCTCTTAATACCATCAACACTGTTGATACTAAGGATAGGTTCGCGCGGTTTACCACCGCTGCGACCGTGGTTTTCCAGCCAGTTGATGTGTTTGAGATAGGGGGGCGTCATAACGCCAAAGGAAACGAAGCGATGATCATCAAGATCAGCAATGGTTAACGGCGCACCATACTCCTTGATATAGCCGGGAGAAGCATAGATGTGAAAATGCACTGTGAACAATTTTCTTTGAATGAGCTCGGCCTGCACCGGTTTTCGCAGCCGTATTGCCACGTCGGCCTCACGCATACCAAGATCAAGTTCCGTATCCTGCAACATCAATTGAATATTGATATCGGGATAAAGCTCAATAAACTCACTCAATCGCGGCGTCAGCCAGTTTGAGCCAAGACCGACGGTGGTGGTAACGCGGAGCACGCCAGAGGGTTTTTCTTTCGAATCGCGCAACATGGTTTTTGCCGCTTCCAGCTGGGTAAACACCTCATGTGCGGTGCGAAACAGCAATTCACCCTGCTCGGTCAGTATCAATCCGCGCGCATGGCGATGAAACAGCGGCACCTTAAGGTCTTTTTCCAAAGACGATATCTGGCGCGACACTGCTGACTGGCTCAGGCCAATGATTTCACCGGCACGGGTAAAGCTGCCGGCTTCAGCAACCGAGCGAAAAATCTTGAGTTTTTCCCAGTCCATTTTTAATTTCCTAAAGCGGCCAGGTATTTTTCAACTTCCAGTGCCGCCATGCACCCCTGCCCGGCTGCCGTTACCGCCTGGCGGAAGATATCGTCTGTAACGTCTCCGGCGGCATATACACCGGGTATTGATGTGGCGGTAGAATCAGCGGCAGTAATCAGATAGCCGCCGGGTTTTGCTTCAAGCTGACCTGAAAACAGCTCAGTTGCCGGGGCATGCCCAATGGCGATAAAAACACCATCAACGCTCAGGTTGCTGACCGCGCCGGTGTTCACATTCTTCACAGCCACGCCGGTAACACCGGGAGGGTTTTGCGTGCCTAGAACTTCCTCGAGAACCATATCCCATACAACTTCGATTTTTTCGTGAGCAAGCAGCCGATTTTGCAGAATTTTTTCCGATCGCAACTCATCACGGCGATGAATGAGAGTAACTTTACTGGCGAATCTGGTCAAAAACAGGGCTTCTTCAACCGCCGTGTTGCCACCACCGATTACTGCAACCGGTTTGTCGCGATAGAAAAACCCATCGCACGTTGCACACGCAGAAACACCGAAACCCTTGAATTTTTCTTCGCTCGGCAATCCCAGCCATCTCGCTTGCGCCCCGGTTGAGATGATCAGGGCATCACAGGTGTATACCTGACCGCTGTCGCCTGTGAGCGAAACAGGGGTGGATTTAAGGTCGGCCTTCACAATGTGGTCCTGAACCAGTTTTGTTCCCACACCTTCGGCTTGGCGCTGCATCTGCTCCATCAACCACGGGCCTTGAATAACATCCGCAAAACCGGGGTAATTTTCAACATCTGTCGTTATGGTCAACTGCCCGCCGGGTTGAATACCCTGGATCAATGTGGGCTCCAGCATGGCGCGCGCTGCATAAATGGCGGCTGTATACCCCGCAGGGCCTGATCCCAGAATGATAACCTTCGAATGTTGTACGCTCATGAAATGTCCTGGCTGGTTTTTGCGGCTATTTGAATTTCTTCACGATAGCCGATAACTTGTGGCGGATTGTCTGAAACGCCCTTCGATTTTCCGTCGTCAGCCAATTCAACTGAATGCTGCATCTCTTGCCATCAAAAGGTTCGTGTCCATGGAAACTGTTGTCTGAGCGGCGAAAAATCAAGAGGGTACCGGCATCAGGAGCAACTTCGTCCACATAATCATCGAGATTTTGGCTTTTCAGCAGGCGCAAACGCCCGCCGGCATGGGGCCAGGTCTCATTTATGTACAACAAGACAGTGATGATTTTTTCTTTGGAATCAGTATGAATCCTGCCGTCCTTGCTGCGGCAAACCCCGCGCAGGCTGAAAAGCTTTGGCTTTCCCTGTAAATCCACGTTGAATTTGTTCTCAATAGCCTTCTCGAAAGCCGGGCTGTCCATTTCATCAAGCAGGCTTTGAAACGCCGGATTTATGTCGAGACTTGATAGCGGGTACGATCCGCCTTGCGGAATTTCGGGAAAATTTTCAATCGCATCTGCTTGTTGCGCCGGTTGAATAAAATCAGTCACAACAACATAATCAAAAGGATCGTTAACGGCTGGTGTTCGTTCCAGCGCTGCAAGGTCGAGGTAACCCATACTCAGAATTCCTTATCTGTTTGCGGCTTGCTGCCGGTGCCAACGCCTAGCAATTTCACGAGCAATTTCCATTGTTGCATCCATCGGTTCATAGTCCCAGGTTTCAATGACGCCCTCGAAGTTTCTTGTAATGCCTTTATTACGCAATTGCTCGTGAAAATAATTGAATTTTTTCGATCCCTTGCCGGGATGAAAAACATAGACCGGTTTTCCCGTAGCAATCGCCTCTCCGGTCATATTAACCGAATCAGCGGTAACAATGAGACCATCGCAATGAGCAAGATAGTCAAAATACGGATTGTCTCCAGTGCCGTCCCATATCTGATGGGGCGCATGTTTTATCGCTTCACCAATGACCTCAATAATCCTCTTATCTGTCCGCCGCGACGGGGTGACGAGAAAACTGACACCGCTCTGTGCAGCTTTTGAAAGAAATAGTGCAAATCTTGCGCAAACCTCAGCATTGAAACTATAGACAGAGTTTTTACCGCCGACAGATACGGCAATGCAAGGCTTGGTCATTCCACTCATGTCAATTTTCCCGGATTTCCGGGCCTTACTCAGGCGTAGCTCGGTAATGCGATGGGGAGCAAGAAGGGTCGAAATTAAATTGTCACCGCTTAATTTGTTGCGATCATGCTCTGATATCCAGATAAGATCGGCTGTTTTATGCCCGGATCCGGGGTTTTGCAGAAATACCGTGAGAGTATTCCTGTTGCCATATTTTGTTAAGGCGCGGATGTAGGGAACCGCCTGACGGCTGGAGCCGATAATGATTTCCGGCAATGGTCCGGCAAATTGTCCCGTCGCCCCACCAATAGGGGTATTGGGAGGTGTGGGTCCCCATGGGGCCAGATATCGCCATGGGATTGAGGGGGTTACGGTTTTATATTCAATATCGAGTCCCAATGCCTCCATGATCCCCTCGCACTGAATAACATGGCCGGCCGCACCATTGGTAACAATCCACCCTTTTTTGCCACGCAAAAGATTATCGCAGTTTTCATTGCCGACGATGGTATGTTGGGAGTCCGAAAGCATATACTTATGTGTCTACTTGTGCAAAACAGGCGCTATGAGTACCATATGACTAATCCATAGCACAAAAGGATGCGACGTATATGGTCAAGGTAAAGCTTGATGACATTGACTGGCTGATACTGGCTGAGTTGCAAAGCAATGGTCGCATGACCAATGTGGAGCTGGCCATTCGCGTCGGCATATCACCGCCACCGTGTTTGCGGCGGGTGCGGGCTTTGGAAGAAGCCGGTATGATAACCGGCTACCGCGCCACCCTGAATGCCGCCATGCTGGGTTTTGACGTTACCGCCTTTGCCATGGTTGGCCTGCACTCCCAGGCGGAAACTGATCTGCTGGCCTTTGAAGAAAAAGTCCGCGCATGGCCGATTGTCAGGGAATGCCACATGCTGTCAGGCGAAGTTGATTTTATTTTAAAATGCGTCGCCCGGGATTTGCAGTCTTTTCAGGATTTTATCATCAATGAGCTGACGGCAACCCCAAATGTCGATGTGATCAAAACCTCCCTCACAATCCGCCAGTCCAAATACGAACCCGGTGCCCCTTTTACAGAAAAGGCACCGCTCTAGGAAATTGCACTGTCGGGAAAAGCCAGTTGTTCGCGGGCGCGCCATTCGCTGGTTACATAATTTACGATTATTGACTTGCGCACACCCTCAATATTGCGTGGCTCAAAGCCATGGAAAGTATCACTGGCCGGCACAAATACCAAAGCCCCGCCGGGCGTGAACGGAGAGCGGCCCACATGGCGTTTTTCCGCATCATAAATGTCTGTTCCCAACTCCGAATGGCCGGGATCTTTAGACAGGTAAATCAGCATTGTAAAAGATTTCACACCCAGATCAGAATGTGGTTCGAGCCAGAAGCTACCGGTATCCTGGGCATATTCAATCCGCAAATATGTATGGCTAAGATCAATGTCAAAATCCCGCTCAATGCGGCTGGTTATCTGCCGGTCCTGAAAAGCCTGTGCGAAAGCTGCGCAACAGTCATGTTTTTCCTGATTCTCCACATCGAAATAGGTTCGTGTTGAATTGTGTAATTCACGTTTTCCCGAAATATCGCCGAGATCGGGAACTTCAAACGGCAGGGCGATAATATCGTCGAGCAATGTTTCAGGCAGGCACGATGACAGGAACCAATGGCGATAAGGCTGTTCGTGTTGTTGTTTTTCGTCGAAACTCCGGTGCAACCGGGCAACAACATCTTGCGCTGAACTTGTCATGGGGATTCCTTGTTCTTGAATGCCTCATATGGGTATCATATGACGCATTCATATCGCTAGCCAAAAAATCCCCCGGCTAATATCAGGCCGGCAATCAGAGCGAGAAATGTCATTAACGTCACCAAAAAAATGGTGCCCGAGCCCGGTCTTTCACCGCCACCGTGTTCATCATGACCACCGGCGTCCGAGGCTTCATGGCTGGCGCCATCTCCCGAAGTATCATGTTCAGTCGATTCCGTGTGACCAGCGGTTGCATCGGCTTGCGGGCGGACTGTCAACATGCCGTGTTTCATATTATTGACCACCAGCCACCAGTTTATCGGGTAAGCCAGTATAAAACCGACGATCATAGCCATCGACACAACAAACCAGAATGCAGGCTGGGTCGGATCCTCACCGCCCTCTATGCGCGGTCGCAGATATTTCATAGTTGGTACCATGCCCGTCATCAGCAGGTTCATTGACACCAGTTCGGGAATAAAGGTTTCTTTCAGCGACAGAATATAGGATCCGCCAACCATATCGCGCATGGCGTAGGCCTGAAAGAAGGTCCAGCCAAAACCAAACCCGAGCGCATATTCCAGAGCAAAATCGTTCCAGGGCGACAGTTGTAAAACCGCTCCAATTACCGCACCGGCGATGATACCAACGCCGTCACCCGCGGCACAATGCATGGTTGAACCGAGCACCTGACGCCAGGTGCTTGATACATATTGCTCATGCGTACCCTTTAAAGGCTCGCGACAGCCAAGAACATAGAAAAAAGCACCAAAGGGGCCGGTAAAAATAACCAGAATGATAAACGCCCATTTGAGCACAATTGATTCGGGTGTTTTGGGAATGTCGATAACAACAAAAATCAATGACAAAGCGGTCAGGACAAACCAGGTCGCGATTATACCTTCAATCATAACATCTTTCTTTCTGGCATACCCCACTCAAACCTAAGCGGTTAAGCCGGAAATGGCAATCATTGCGGTTTGCGCAGGGATAAATCGTCACACGTTTGATTTCTCACTGGAAAACCTGTGCTGTATAGTGTAGGAAACCAGCCGATTGCAGCTTTTTATCCATAATTTCCGAACTCTAAATTCAGCTGGCTTTTGCCGGCCAGGCGAAACCTAGCGAATGCCCAAACGCGACGATATTGACAGCATAATGATTATAGGCGCCGGCCCTATTGTTATCGGTCAGGCCTGTGAATTTGATTATTCCGGAACCCAGGCGTGCAAAGCGCTGAAGGAGGAAGGATATCGGATTGTTCTGGTAAACTCGAATCCGGCCACCATCATGACCGACCCTGATCTGGCCGACGCCACCTACATTGAGCCAATTACACCGGAAATTGTTGCCAAAATAATTGCCAAAGAAAGGCCTGACGCCCTGTTACCGACAATGGGCGGGCAGACAGCCCTTAACACCGCACTGTCTCTGCGGCGTTTAGGCGTTTTGGACGAGTTTAATGTTGAGTTGATTGGTGCCAAGGCAGAAGCCATCGACAAGGCCGAAGATCGTGAGCTGTTCCGCCAGGCAATGGCAAAAATTGGCCTGGAGACTCCAAAGTCAAGACTGGCCAATGCCTCTGCAACCAAGACGGAAGAACGCGCTGGCCACCAGCGAGAGCTTGACGCCATTGCCGCGCGCAATGATTTAAACGATGAAGAACGTGACAAACTGCACGATGCCTGCATCACCACCTGGCGGGCAAATGAACCCGAGCGCAAGGAGCGCTATAAGGCCAAAGCCCTGGGCGCAGCTTTTGACGCCCTTGCCGTGGTTGGCCTTCCCGCCATCATCCGGCCTTCGTTTACCCTTGGCGGTACTGGTGGTGGTATAGCCTACACCCGCCAGGAGTTCTTTGATATTGTCGAAGGCGGCCTTGATGCCTCGCCGACCACCGAAGTGCTGGTAGAGGAATCAGTGCTGGGCTGGAAAGAGTATGAAATGGAGGTCGTGCGCGACGTCCAGGATAATTGCATTATCATCTGCTCGATTGAAAACATCGACCCCATGGGCATTCATACCGGTGATTCGATCACGGTTGCCCCGGCATTGACCCTGAGTGACAAAGAATATCAGGTGATGCGCAATGCATCGATTGCGGTTCTGCGAGAAATTGGCGTCGAAACCGGCGGTTCCAACGTTCAATTTGCCGTAAACCCTGAAGATGGCCGTCTGGTGGTAATTGAAATGAACCCGCGGGTATCGCGCTCATCAGCGCTGGCCTCAAAAGCCACCGGCTTCCCCATCGCCAGAGTTGCCGCCAAACTGGCCGTGGGCTATACGCTCGATGAACTGGACAACGAAATCACCGGTGGTGCAACACCGGCGTCCTTCGAGCCGACGATTGATTATGTTGTTACCAAAATTCCGCGTTTTGCCTTTGAAAAATTCCCCGGCGCCAAGCCTTACCTTACCACCTCGATGAAATCCGTCGGTGAAGCCATGGCCATCGGCAGAACCTTCCACGAAAGCCTGCAAAAAGCCTTGCGCTCAATGGAAACCGGCCTTGACGGACTTGATGAGGTTGACATTGACGGACTGGGGCAAGGCGATGATAAAAACGCTGTGCGTGCAGCTTTGGCCGAACCCAAGCCGGACCGTCTGCTGGTCATTGCTCAAGCCTTGCGGCTGGGAGTTTCAACCGAACAAATCCATGCCTCATGCAAAATAGACCCATGGTTTATCGAGCGCATTGAGGAAATTGTCCAGGTTGAGGAAAAGCTCCGCCAGCACGGACTTCCCGGTGATGAACATAACTTCCGCGAACTAAAAGCCATGGGCTTCAGCGATGCCCGGCTGGCAAAGCTGATCGGCAAAACTGAAGCGGACGTAACTGCGCAACGCGCAGCTATGAATGTACACCCGGTCTTCAAGCGTATTGATACCTGCGCAGCCGAATTTGCAGCGCCCACACCCTATATGTATTCGACCTACGATGTTGGAATACCCGGGGATGATGGCAATGAGGTTCATCCTTCGAACAAACGCAAAGTCATAATCCTGGGTGGCGGGCCCAACCGTATCGGCCAGGGCATTGAATTTGACTATTGCTGTTGTCATGCAGCTTTTGCACTTGGCGATGTGGGCATCGAAAGCATCATGGTCAACTGTAACCCGGAAACCGTCTCAACTGACTATGACACCTCCGACAGATTGTATTTTGAACCGCTGACCCAGGAAGATGTACTGGAAATTGTCCGCGCCGAAAGCGCCAATGGTACCCTGTTGGGCGTCATCGTACAATTTGGCGGGCAAACACCGCTGAAACTGGCGCAAGCGCTGGAGCATGCCAATGTACCCATATTGGGCACCTCGCCCGATGCCATTGATCTGGCTGAAGACCGCGATCGCTTCAAGGACCTGATCGACGAACTCGGCTTGTTGCAACCAAACAACGGCATTGCCACAAGCGGCGAGCAGGCGAAATCCATCGCTGAAAAAATTGGCTATCCGGTTGTCATCAGACCATCTTATGTGCTCGGTGGTCGCGCTATGGAGATAGTGCGTGATAGCACCCAGCTTGAGCGTTATATCACCCAGGCGGTTGTTGTTTCGGGCAAAAGCCCGGTACTGATTGACAGCTACCTGCGCAATGCCATTGAAGTGGACGTCGATGCGCTTGCCGATGGCAGGCAAGTATTTGTCTGCGGCATCATGGAACATATTGAAGAAGCCGGCATTCATTCCGGTGACAGTGCCTGTTCCCTGCCGCCTCATTCCATCAACGATGAAACCATTGAAATATTGAAGCAGCAGACCCATGCGTTAGCCCTGGCCTTGAATGTCAAGGGCCTGATGAATGTGCAATATGCCATCAAGGGCGACCTTATCTATATCCTTGAGGTAAACCCCCGTGCCTCGCGCACGGTACCGTTTGTGGCCAAAGTTATCGGCATGCCGATTGCCAAGATTGCCGCGCGCATAATGGCCGGTGAAAGTCTTGCCTCCTTCAACCTCAAAATGCCAAAAATAGACTATTTCGCCGTCAAAGAAGCCGTCTTCCCGTTTGCACGCTTTCCCGGTGTCGATACCATACTGGGCCCCGAAATGCGCTCCACCGGCGAAGTCATGGGCCTTGATCGCGACTATGCCCTGGCCTTTGCAAAAAGCCAGTTGGGCGGCGGCATGCGCGTTCCCAAATCCGGCACAGCCTTTATCTCGATGAAAGACAGTGACAAAGAACATATCGTTGCCTCGGCAAAAATCCTCGCAGGCATAGGCTTCAGCATTATCGCTTCAGGCGGCACCCAGAGGTTTTTAATTGAAAACGGTATAGAGTGCGAAAGGGTCAACAAAGTGCTCGAAGGCAGGCCGCATATTGTTGATGCCATTAAAAACGGCGATGTTCAGATTGTCTTTAACACAACCGAAGGCGCGCAAGCCTTGTTGGACAGTCGCTCCCTGCGGCAAACGGCACTCTTGAATAAAATCCCGTATTATACCACACTGGCAGGTGCCATTGCGGCAACGAGGGCGATTGAGGCATATAGTTCAGGAACATTTGAAGTTGCACCGCTTCAATCCTATATAAATAATCCCTGAGTTAATTTTATATTGACCGTTGCGCACCGGGATATCCTGAGCGATACTGGAAGCGGGTATTTTTCGCGTGTTAAGAAAAAAAGATATTTGTTCGCTGTACGAAACATAAACAGTGATCTGAAGACGAGGTATTGAGGTTTGAACGATAAAGTTCCCATGACAATTGGCGGGCATATTGCCATCCAGGAAGAAGTAAAGCTGCTTAAATCAGTTGAACGCCCGGCGATCATTAAAGCGATTGCCGAAGCGCGCAAACATGGCGATTTGTCAGAAAACGCCGAATATCATGCAGCTAAAGAACAACAGGGCCTCAACGAAGCGCGCATCGCCGAACTTGAAGACCACCTCGGCCGCGCCGAAGTCATCGATGTCTCCAAACTGTCGGGCGACACAGTAAAATTCGGCGCCGATATCGTCGTTGTGGACGAAGACAGCGACGAAGAGTTCAGATACCAGATCGTCGGTGAATTCGAAGCCGACGTAAAAAAAGGCCGTATCTCAATAAGATCCCCCATAGCCCGCGCCCTCATAGGCAAATCCGTCGGCGACAGCGTAGAAGTAGCCACCCCGGGCGGCGGCAAATCGTATGAGATCCTTAAGATTGATTATAACTGATAGGGCGATCAGTCTTTGGCGAGGGGCGATCAGTTTGGCAAATCCCTGATTATTCCGGAAGGAGTGTGCGGGCGTTTTCGTAGGCTATTTTTTGGGCCACCTTGTGCGGCAGTTTCCCCAGCCATTCGCGGTGTTGATCAATCAGGTATTTGTAAATGCTCCAGCGGTCGTTTTCCCAGGTGTCAGAGCCAACGCTAAAGCGGTTGGCGTGGCGGATCAGCAATTCTTTCCATTCCGGCTCCACATCATCGCCCCCCATAATGTGTTCAGCCCGGTAGGACAATTCTGCCGACAGATTTGGGTATTGATCGAGCATGCGGGCGATCACTTCGGGAGGTTCGTCAAATCCGGCATGGGCCCACAGGACTTTCAGCCCCGGTCGTTTTTTGAATAGCGCCTCGATTACGCGGGAGCTGGTGTGCAAATGCATCACCAGTTTTTGCTCTGCTGCCAGATCAAAATATTGCGACATCTGCGGTGTTTCCAGGTCTCGTGCAAACCACAGGATGACTTCGCCAAAAGCCCTGTGGCGCAGGGTTTTCAGCCGAGCCTTGCTATAGGTCACCAGGTTCTGGCTTTTGTACCATCTGACTTTTTCAGAGGGTGTGCGGTAGGGTCGCAACCCTGGCACCAGCCGCTGCGGCGCGATGGCCAGAAGATCTGCCGTTCCACTATCGGGAGTTGATGAAACCAGCGCTGATTTTACGTTGGCCCGATCCATTTTTTCCAGCACATCTTTGGGCGAATAAACCGGCCAGGCTTGTTTGGAATAATGTAAATGAGTATCGAAAACCGGACCCTTGTAATTGCCATCCTTAGCGATTGCCAAAGGCAGGGATGCAACAACAAACAAAACCATTGTCAGGATCACGGTACGCATAACTGTATTTAGCACAGTTGCCAGCACAAGGCCAACCCGCACTGGCCCGTGATGGAAGGGGAAAAACATACAGTCCGGACAGAAATTCTTGCTCAGGGAAAATCATCAGCTTGAGTAAAACGATGCAAAATGGTAATTTTTTTGCCAAATGCTATAGTATTTTTCTACTTCCTTGAGCAAAGTCCAACAAGTAGAAAAGATGGTTGAAACACATTAATACTTCTGTAAACTGCAACCATATGCAAATTACTCCAGTAATCCTGTCCGGTGGCTCGGGAACAAGACTTTGGCCGCTGTCGCGTGAAACTTATCCCAAACAGTTCCTGCAGATATTTGACGGGCTCAGTTTGTTTCAACGCACCTGCGACAGGGTCAACAAAAACCTGTTTGCCCCTCCCCTTGTTCTAGCCAATCACGCGCACCGGTTTTTGATACAGGAGCAGCTGGAACAATTGAAAACCACCCATTCGGGGATTATCATTGAACCGGATTTGCGCAATACTGCACCTGCAGCCCTTGTCTCCGCCCTCTTTACCGCTGAGCGTGATGAAAACACTCTGCTGCTTCTTCTGCCTTCGGATCATTACATCACTGATCATGCGGCATTTATCGATGTAATCCGAAAGGCCATTCCCGCCGCACAAAACGGGGCAATCGTCACCTTTGGCATCAGGCCGCACAGCCCCCATACCGGCTATGGCTATATCAAGGTCAAAGAGACTGCCGCAGGCCTGCTGGATGTCGAAAAATTTGTCGAAAAACCGGATCGCAAAACAGCATCTTCATATATTGAACAGGAAAACCACCTGTGGAACGCCGGTATCTTTCTAGTATCCGCCAAAACACTCATCGCCAATTTTGAACACCACGCACCTGACCTGCTCGCCCCCTGCCGAACGGCCTTGAGCAATGCCCGCAACGATCTTGATTTCCTGGTTTTGGATGAGCATGCCTATCAGGCCTGCCGTTCTATCTCTCTTGATTGTGCGATTATGGAAAAGTCCAAAAACATCGCCTGCATCTCCTTTGATCTCAACTGGAGCGACATGGGCTCGTGGCAGGCGATGGCAGATCTGATGGAGAAAAACCCTGACGGCAATGCCACGCGTGGCAATGTTGTGCTTGAGGAGGCGACAAACAATCTGGTCTACAGCGACGGTCCGCTGGTGGCGGTATCCGGGCTCGACAATATCGTCGTCGTTGCCACCGGAGATTCAGTTCTGGTGATTGCAAAAGACAAAGTTGAAAGTGTCAAGCAGCTTGTTAATCAGATCAGGAGCAACGGCGGGCGTCAGCCCCTTACCCACAATCGCGTCTACCGCCCGTGGGGCTGGTATGAACGTTTGAGCCAAGGCGATCAATTTCAGGTTAAATCTTTAATGGTCAGGCCGGGCAAAAAGCTTTCCTTGCAAAAACATATCCACCGCTCGGAACACTGGGTCGTTGTCAAAGGCACGGTTGAGGTCAGGCTTGGAGAGAAAATCAGTGTGCTGAGTGAAAACCAGTCGACATTCATCCCTCGTGGCTCTGTGCATCGACTGCACAATCCCGGCAGTCTCCCCGCCTATCTGATTGAAGTTCAATCCGGCGACTACCTCGGCGAAGACGATATCGAGCGCATTGAAGATGACTTCAACAGGCTCGATGTTGAATAGATTGAAAATCGCTGATTGGCGGTGTTTGTCACCAAAACCATCGCTGCCAAAAAATTAATCCCTTGACGAATGTAAAGCATTGGCACCACATTATTGCTAAAAACCAAAGCAAAAATGGATGCGGGATGGACCAGCCAACGCCTCACAAGCCAAATCGATGGAGACGGTTTTCCCAGTGGGATGAGCGGCCTTTGAGGCTCGACAACTTCGCTGTTGATGATCCCGAAAACGGCTTTTCGGCCATGAACGGCGCCGACGATCCCCAACCCGGAATCGAAGTTAAGGACGGTCGCATTGTCGTGATGGATGGGGTCGCTGTTGCTGATTTCGATATGATTGACATGTTCATTGCCCGCCATCACCTTGATGTTGAAACGGTGGTGGAGACCATGTCTTTGCCGGCAACTGAAATTGCCCGCATGCTGGTGGATATGAACGTGCCGCGCACTGAGTTGGTAAAGCTCGCCCACGGGCTTACCCCGGCGAGACTGGCCGAGGTCGTTGCTCAATTAACGGCGATGGAACTGACCTTTGCCTATTCCAAAATCCGCGCACGCAAAACACCGGGAAATCAGGGCCACGTTACCAACGCCAAGGATGACCCGCTGCAACTGGTGGCTGACGCAGCCACTGCCGTTGCCTTTGGCTTTGATGAAATCGAAACCACCATGCGGGTGTCACGCAACGCCTGGTCCAATGCCCTTGCCTGTTGTGTCGGTGCAGCTGTCGGGCGCTGGGGAACGTTGTTTCAATGCTCGAGCGAAGAAGCCGAAGAGCTGCAAATCGGCATGGCGGGATTTTCGTCTTATGCCGAAACCGTGTCTGTCTATGGCACTGAAAAAGCCTTTATCGATGGTGATGACACGCCCTGGTCCAAAGCATTTCTGACCAGTGCCTATGCTTCACGCGGCATAAAAATGCGCTGCACATCGGGTGCCGCATCTGAATTGCTGATGGGCTTTCATGAAAAAAAGTCGCTGCTGTACCTCGAAGCGCGGTGTTTATGTATGCAACGCGCCATGGGCGCACAAGGCACTCAGAACGGTGGCATTGACGGTGCGCCGCTGGCCGCCAGCATTGCCGGTGGGGTGCGTGAGCTGATGGCGGAAAACCTGCTTGCCGTTTGGCTCGATCTCGAATGTGCCTCAGGCAATGATGCCCGCAGTTCTGAATCGGAAATCCGCATTGGTGCCAAAATATTACCCTATTTGATCTCAGGCTCGGATTTTATCTGCTCGGGCTTTGGCACCATTTTAAAATATGACAATTCCTTCAATGCCTCACTGTTCAATGGCGAGGAGTTGGAAGAATTCCTTGTACTCCAGCGCGATTTCGAGGCCGATGGCGGCCTCGTCCCGGTTGAGGAAGCTCAAATACTTGACGTGCGCAGCCGCGCGGTTGAGGCCCTGTCGGCCGTATTTGAAGAACTCGATCTGGGCACTCCCACTGAACATATGAAAAACAGTGTGGTGGCAGCTTCAGGCTCTGATGAAACCGAAAGCTATATGCCACGCGATGTGGCATTGATCAGTGATAAGATCAAAACCCGCGGCATCACTGTCGTCGATGTCATCAAGGCACTGGCCAGACGCGGGTTTGGTCAAGAAGCTGAACATCTGTTATCGCTGGTAAAGCTCAGGGTGTCCGGTGATTACCTGCAAACCTCGGCAATTATCAGAAATGGCAGCGTCATTTCCGCCATCAACGATGCCAATGATTACAACGGCCCCGGCAGCGGTTATCAACTCAGCGACCAGCGCCGTGAGGAAATTATCAATATACGTGACCAACTCACCCGTGACGCAGTTTTGCATAAGGAAAAAACTTTTCAAGCCCGCGAAACAACGCAAATTACATACACAAAAACTGCCGATGCCGAACGTGGTGAACGCAATGATGAAGTCGTCATCGGTATCTCTCCGGCATTTGGCCTCAAATTGTTCCGAACCACCGGAGACCATCCGCTCAGTCAGGTGCTGGCCGAATTGATGGCAGGCATAAAAGCCAAAGGATTGCGCCCCCGGATTGTGCGCTTTAACCACACGGCGGACACGTCATTTCTGGGCTTAAGTGCCGCCAGCCTGTCGGGTTCAGGCATTGGCATCGGCATTCAGGCCAAGGGAACAGCGGTCATTCATCACATCGACCGCCTGCCACATAATAATCTCGAGCTGTTTTCCAATGCCCCCATCACCCGGCTGGAGCATTACCGCAGGTTTGGTGAAAACGCAGCAGACTATGCC
>JAJRTY010000138.1 GCA_024278055.1 Alphaproteobacteria bacterium
GCCACCACCGAAATCCGCAAAGTTCCCATAACGGTTTTGTCGCGTTGTCAACGTTTTGACCTGCGCCGGGTTGATGCCGATCTGCTGATCGAAAATTTTCGTCAGATTGTCGCTGCTGAAGGTGCCGAGGCCGATGATGCCGCTTTAGCTGAAATTGCCCGTGCCTCCGAAGGCTCCGTGCGTGATGGGCAATCCCTGCTTGATCAGGCCATCGCCTATGGCCACGGCAAGGTTGTTGGTGGTGACGTTCGCAAAATGCTGGGGCTGGTGGACCGCACCCGCATCATTGATTTGTTCTCGCTGGTTATGAAGGGGGAGGCGGGACCTGCCCTGATTGAACTGAAATCGCAATATGAAGCGGGAGCCGACCCCGCGGTTATCATCTCCGATCTGGCCTCGCTGGTCCATTGGATAACCCGGCTCAAACTGATCAAAGATGCCAGCCTCGATGCCACCATGTCTCAAGCCGAAATAGCTGAAGGCACCAAACTGGCCGAAAATCTCGGCATGGCGGTCCTGTCGCGCAGCTGGCAGATGTTGCTCAAAGGCATCGCCGAGGTCAACAACGCGCCTAATGCGCTTGCCGCCGCCGACATGATCCTGGTGCGCCTCGCCTATGCCGCTGACCTGCCAACGCCCGAAAACATCATCAAGAAGCTTAAAAAAGAAGGTGCCGGGACAACTCCGCAAGCGCCAACACAAAGTGCCGCACCCGCCCCACAGGCTCCGGTTGATCAGACCCGCTCCGAGCCTGCCCGGATTGCGCCTGATACCGGTGCCGTTGCCCGGCCTTTGCGCGATGAAGCGCCGGTGGAGCAGACATCACGACTTAACCAGCCGCACGCACTCAACAGCTTTCAGGACGTTGTTGATCTGGCCGGAACAAAAAGAGATATCAGGTTGAAATCCGCACTGGAACGTTTCGTGCGTCTGGTGAAATTCACCCCCGGAGCGATTGATATCCAACTGGTTGATGCAGCGCCGCAAGATTTGGCCAATGAGCTGGGCCGCAAACTCAACCAGTGGACAAAACAGCGCTGGATCATTGCCGTTACCAAAGAAGCCGGCCAACAAACGCTTTATGAGCAGACAAATGCCCGCGAACAGGCTTTACTCAAACAAGCCAGCGAGGATGCTCTGGTGCGCGCCGCCCTGGAGCAATTTCCCGGTGCAAAAATTGTCACCGTCAGGGATGTGTTTGAAATAGAGCCGGAAATGGCCGCCGACCCGGACCTTGAAACAGGTCTGGATGACAATGATTAAAACATGCAAAAGGATTAGCTGATTATGAAAGACCTTGCCGGATTGATGAAACAGGCCCAGGAAATGCAATCGCGCATGGGCAATATGCAGGCGGAACTCGATGATCTGGAAATCACCGGCACATCGGGTGCGGGCCTCGTCAAGGTGACCCTTACGGGCAAGGGCAACCTGAAAAACCTTGATGTTGATGCCAGCCTGATCAAGCCGGAAGATAAGGAAATCCTCGAAGATCTGATCATTGCCGCACACGCTGATGCCAAGGCCAAATCGGAAAAAGCTGCCGCTGACAAAATGAAAGAAGTTATGGGTGATATTCCCCTGCCGCCCGGTTTCAATCTTGGAATGTAGGCCATGAGCCAGCGTGTCACCGGCGTCGAAATTGAAAGGCTTATCCAGCTTCTGGCCAAACTGCCGGGTCTGGGACCGCGCTCGGCCCGGCGTGCTGCCCTGCATCTGATCAAGAAAAAAGAACAATTGCTGGCACCGCTGCAAATGGCCATTGGCGACACTCTGGAAAAAGTCGGCATGTGCTCAACCTGCGGCAATATCGACAGTGTTGACCCTTGCACCGTGTGTGCCGACCCGCGTCGCGACCAGACCATTATCTGTGTGGTTGAAGAAGTTGGTGACCTGTGGGCCTTGGAGCGTGCCGCCGCTTACAAAGGGCAATACCATGTGCTTGGTGGTACCCTGTCAGCGATTGACGGCATTGGCCCCGAAGACCTTAACCTTCCCAAACTGTTAACCCGTGTGGGTGAGGGAAATATCGCAGAAGTGCTTCTGGCAATGAACGCCACCGTCGATGGCCAGACCACAGCGCACTATATTACTGATCGGTTAGACAGTCACAGTGTTAAAGTTTCGCGCCTGGCTCACGGTGTGCCCGTAGGGGGCGAACTCGATTATCTTGACGAAGGAACCCTGGCTGCGGCAATCAAGGCGCGGCGACCGTTTTAGGGAACACTCAAGCCTCTTTTAAATTCTCCACAATCGCCACCGGCTTCACATCCGGCAATGCGGAGGTTTCGCCTTCTTCCGATTTTGGCAGGTCGAGATTTTCGATGGTTTCACCGCGTTTGGTTACTTTGCCCGTGGAAATCAGGATGTTTTTGATATCCGTCCCGGCTTGTTCAAAATGGCGATCGAGCTTGACGACACGATCCTGCAGGAGAACCACATCCTTCATCATCTTGGCAACTTCCGTCTGGATCATGGCGGCCTGTTCACGCATCTTGGCATCCTTGAGGATCGCCTGCATGGTGGAAATGGCCAGCATCATCATGTTGGGAGAGACAATGACAATGCGGGCGCGGTAGGCTTTTTGCAGAATGTCCGGGAAAAGTTCATGCAAATCGGCATAGAGTGATTCCGAGGGCACAAACATCATTGCCGTATCCTGGGTTTCACCGGGAATGAAGTATTTTTCGGAAATGTCCTTGATGTGCAGGCCCACGTCCTTGCGCACCCGGGCAACCGCTTCCTTGGTGAGTTCAGGAGTGTTGGCAGATTTTAACAATTCAAATGATTCCAGTGGAAATTTGGCATCAATGACGATGCTGGCGGAATTATTGGGCAGATGGATCAGACAGTCAGGCCGTTTTTTGTTAGAGAGCATTGCCTGAAACGAATAGGCATCTTTTGGCAGGCCATCTTCAATAATCGCCTCCATGCGGCCCTGACCAAACGCGCCACGCTGCTGCTTGTTGCTCAAGATATCCTGCAACCCCACAACCTGGCTCGACAGTTCCGAGATATTCTTCTGCGCCCGGTCAATAATCGCCAGCCTTTCGTTGAGCAGATTGAGATTGGCGGTGGTGGTCTTGGCATTTACCTCGAGGTTTTGCCCCATACGATGGCTGACCTGATCCAGCCGTTCACCTAACAAATTGAGATTATGGCTGGTTCTTTTGGTGTTGATTTCGAGGCTTTCGCCCATGGCCTGGCTCACCTGCGCCAGACGCTCATTGAGATTGCGCGAGATTTCAGCGGAAGTGGCTGAACTGGCATCGCCTAAAGATTGCAAGCGTCCGGTCATCTCGCTTTGCAGGCGCATAAATTCATTAAGTTGCTGCTGAACAGCTGCAGCGCGCCGCTTTGATGCTGCCATGGCTGAAAAACCCATGAAGAGGAAAATCACCACCACCAGCACAGCCGTAGCCAGACCGGCTTCAAACAGAGTGATGACCTGGTCACCAATACGACCGACAGGCATGTAAATATCAAAAGGCATGGTTTTATTCTAACTGATTCGTGCAATCTTATCTTATAGCACAAAGCAAAAGTTGACGTTTGGCGCAAGCTGCCTTATCTCACCCCCATGACAGTTTTACCCATCCTTATCATACCAGATAAAACGCTCAAAATGATCTCAAAACCGGTCGAGCGCGTGGACGATGAGTTGCGCAAATTCCTCGATGATATGTGCGCGACCATGTATGCAGCGCCGGGCATTGGTCTCGCTGCCGTCCAGGTTCGCGTCCTCAAACGCGCAGTTGTGATAGATGTGTCGCGCGATGAAGAGGCGCGCGCGCCGATGCACTTTATCAATCCCGAAATAACCTGGGTTTCTGATGAGCTTTCAACCTATGATGAAGGGTGCCTGTCGATCCCGGAAATCTATGAAGAAGTGGAACGCCCGAGCCGATGTCGCGTAAACTTTCTGGATTATGAGGGTGCAGAGCAGGAAATGGAGTGTGAGGGCTTGTTGTCAACGTGTATTCAGCACGAAGTCGATCATCTCAATGGCATCCTGTTTCTGGATCATTTATCGCGCCTGAAAAGAGACAGGATCACCAAGAAGTTCATCAAGGCAAGGCGTTTGGAAAGCACGGGTTGATAGGGTGATACCTAATCGGTTCCAGGCCTGTCCGCCGCACTAACCCGGATTTTTCAGATAGACACCAGAGTTGGATCGGATTATTCAAGTTCACCCACACCGTCCCGGCCTTGAGCCGGGATCTGTTGGAGTTCATATCCGATGTCGGCAGGTCCCGGCTCAAGGCCGGGACGGTGTGTAGAAAAATGGATCTGCTTCATCCGCATCCGCTCTAAGAGGACTTCATGCAGGCTTTAAAAATCATTTTCATGGGCACACCGGAGTTTTCGGTCCCCGCACTGGCCAGTCTTATGGCTGCCGGTCATGACATTGTTGCGGTTTATTCCCAGCCACCGCGAAAATCCGGTCGTGGTATGACCGAACACCTGACCCCCGTTCATCAATATGCGCAAGACAACGGATTAACGGTTTTAACACCGCAGAATTTCAAACAGGCTGATGCTATTCAGGAATTTTCAGACCATGGTGCTGATGTGGCTGTCGTTGTCGCTTACGGCCTTATTTTACCGGAAAAAATTCTGGCAGCACCGCGCTATGGCTGTCTCAATATTCATGCGTCTTTGCTGCCGCGCTGGCGCGGTGCGGCACCCATTCAACGTGCAATTATGGCTGGTGATCCTCATACCGGTGTCACCATCATGCAGATGGATAAGGGCCTCGATACCGGCGCCATGCTCATGACGCAAAAAATTGCGATTACCTCAGATGCAACCGCAGGCACACTGCATGGTGAACTTAGCCGGATTGGTGGAAGTCTGATCGTAAAAACACTTGATCAACTCACCAAGGGTGAGCTTGTGGCAAAACCGCAAGGCGATGAAGGTATTACTTACGCCAAAAAGATAACCAAATCAGAAGGCCGCATCATCTGGAACAAAAGTGCTGATGAAATCGATCGCCAAATTCGCGGACTGACGCCTTGGCCGGGTGCCTGGTTTGAAGCCGGGCAATCAGGCAAACGCTTTCGAATTAAAGTGATAAAAGCCGTCGTGACAAAAGGCGAGGGTGCTTCAGGCCTCATTCTTGACACTCCCCTCATTGTCGCTTGTGGCAGTGGTGCTTTGCGTATTGAACAGGTGCAGCGTGAAGGGAAATCAATCGCCAGTGCCGAGGATTTTCTGCGCGGCTTCACCCTGGCACCCGGAACGGTTCTGGAATAGATCATGCCAAGGTTTTGCTTAATAGTTGAATATGACGGAACACCGTTTGTCGGCTGGCAGCGACAGGAAAACGGACCTTCTGTTCAAACCACCCTGGAGCGTGCGGTTGAAAAGATGACGGGTGAGAAAGTGTCGGTCTATGGCGCGGGCAGAACCGATGCCGGTGTTCATGCCTGTGGACAGGTAGCGCATTTCGATCTTTAACGCGACTGGCTGCCGGAAAAAATTCGCGATGGACTGAATTACTATCTCAAACCTGATCCTGTTGCCGCACTCAGTTGCAAGGTCGTGGCAGCTGAATTTGATGCACGTTTTGATGCCATCAAGCGTCATTATCTCTATCGCATTGTCAACCGCCGTGCGCCTCTTGCCCTTGACGGTACCAGAGCCTGGGCAGTGAAAACGCCACTGGACCATGCGGCCATGGATGAAGCCGCCCAATATCTCATCGGCAAACATGATTTCACCACCTTCAGATCAGTTCACTGTCAGGCAAAATCAGCGCTGAGAACTCTTGAGGAAGTAAAAGTTACGCGTAGCGGTGACGGGATTGAAATAACTGTCAATGCCCGCTCGTTCCTGCATAATCAGGTGCGTTCAATTGCCGGCAGTCTCAAAATGGTTGGTGAAGGTAAGTGGCAACCTGACCACCTGGCAAAAATTCTAGCCGCCAAAGACCGGCCGGCCTGTGGACCTGTGGCTCCGGCACATGGTCTTTATTTCATGCAGGTGGACTACCCTGTTAACCGGCTGAAAATCCCTTGAATCAGCAGGCTTAAAACCAGATCAAAAGCCACGATTAATGTTGCCGTGGTAGCGGCTGTCTCCAACACTGTTCTGGCAATATACCAGCGAAAATAGAGAATAAACAGGATGGTAAACAGATTGATGGTTGCAGTCATTTGAGCAGAAATTATGCCCGAAAAATACAGCACAGCAGCCGGTGCCAGGGCCAGGCTGATAAACAGTGAACTCCAGTTGTAAATAGTGATAAATGGAATGTACTTCGGCCACAGGCCCAGCAGCCGGGTAATAAATATCATGGCAATGGGAAAAATTATCCACTCCAGTCCCAATAAGGCAATCCTGGCTGCAACAAAACCTGCATTGGCTGTCGGAATCCTGTCTTGTAAATGTATTTCGTGAGCAATTTCGATCTCCTGCATGGCATAAAGCACATAGAAAGGAGCAATCAGTACAACCACCAGAAACGAGCGCCAGAAGCCGTCAATTGAAACATCGAAAGACTGCAATCCACGCACATCACGTTTGGCCAGCAAAAAGCTTCCGGTCATAGCGCTGCGTATTTCTGAAAAGGTCAACATTGCAGTCTCTCAGACAGGGTTTGCAGGGATTCAGGAAAAATAACGATCAAGTAAGTCCTGGTATATGTCGGTGACGATTTCCATGTTTTCAATATTTGCCCGTTCATCGATGCCGTGAATATTTTCCGCTACCGCGCCAAATTCTATTACCGGGCAATAGTTGGTGATGAACCGTGCATCCGACGTGCCACCACCGGTTGACATCTCTGGCGCCACGCCGGTTTTGGCCGCAATTGCGGCACAGACACCGGCAACAAAATCATCCGGCTTTGTCAAAAAACTGTCGCCGGAGGCCTGAAATGACAATTGGATATCTCCGCTCTGTTCCCCTGCCACTTCGTGGCAGATTGCAGTGATATGGGCGGCAATAGTGTTGCTGTTATAAGTGTCATTATAACGGATGTTAAAACGTGCTTCGGTTTTAGCAGGAATAACATTGGCTGCCGGATTATCGGTGTCGATGGCGGTAATTACCAGATTGCTGGGCTGGAAATGTTCGTTACCGCTGTCAAGTTGTTCCGAATTCAGGCGGTCAAGGATGCGCACCATTAAATCGAAAGGATTTCTGGCTTTTTGCGGGTAAGCCACATGGCCCTGAACACCTTCTACAATCAAATGGCCGTTTATACTGCCGCGGCGGCCAATTTTGACCATGTCGCCAACGGTGCTGACACTTGTGGGTTCACCCAGAATACAATGATCCGGTGTGTGATTATTATCCGCCATCCACTTTAGCACTTTGACGGTGCCGTTGAGTGCAGGGCCTTCTTCATCACCGGTAATCAGCAGGCTGATAGAACCTTCAAAACTGCCGGACCTTGCATCCAAAAACCGTTTGAGAGCAGCAATGAAACAGGCAATGCCGCCTTTCATGTCAGAGGATCCCCGGCCATATAAAAAGCCGTCTTCAATGGCGGCAGAAAATGGCGGATGGCTCCAGTCGTCTTCATTGCCCGGCGGCACCACATCGGTATGCCCGGCAAAACAGAAGTGTGGTGAACCCGACCCCAGACGGGCAAACAGATTGTCGACATCAGGCGTATTTTCGTCGCTGAAAGTCAATCGGGTGCAGTCAAAATCAATGGTCTCAAGAACTTCCTGCAACCGCACCAGGGCGCCACCTTCTTCAGGGGTTATGCTGGGACATTTTACCAGCATGGCAAGGAGCGCTACAGGATCGTTTGCCTCGGTCATTGTCAGTCCCGCAAAAGATCATTGATGGAGGTTTTGGAGCGCGTCTGTGCATCAACCGTTTTGACAATGACGGCACAATATAATGAAGGCCCAGGCGTACCATCAGGCAGAGGTTTGCCGGGAAGGTTGCCGGGTACCACAACCGAATAAGGCGGCACTTCACCGATATGAACCTCGCCGGTCTGGCGATTGATAACCTTGGTGGAAGCGGAAATACACACGCCCATGGACAACACCGTACCTTCGCCAATCCTCACGCCCTCAACCACTTCAGAACGTGCGCCGATAAAGCAGTTATCTTCGATAATCACCGGCCCGGCCTGCAACGGCTCAAGCACGCCGCCAATGCCAACGCCGCCGGAAAGATGGCAGTTTTTACCAATTTGCGCGCATGAGCCGACGGTTACCCAGGTATCGACCATCGAGCCTGTGTCAACGTAAGCACCAAGATTGACGAAACTCGGCATCAACACGACGCTGGGCGCAATATAGGCTGAGCGCCGGACAATGGCACCGGGAACGGCTCTAAACCCGGCATGGCGAAATTCTTCACTGCCCCAGGTATCAAACTTGGACGGCACTTTATCCCACCAGTGCGATCCCCCCGGTCCACCCGGGATGGGTGCCATGTCATTGATGATGAAAGACAGCAGCACTGCTTTTTTCAACCACTGATTGACCACCCATGTGCCACCGGATTTTTCTGCAACCCGTGCCTGGCCGCTGTCCAGCAGTTGCAATGCCTGTTCCCCCGCCTCGCGCACCTCGCCACCGGTTGCAGGCGACAGGCTGCTGCGGTCCTCAAAAGCTTTGTCGATTGTTGCCTGAAGGTCTGCGTGGCTCATAGGTTTCTCCTGAAATGAGGTCATTGTGTACTTGCGGTCAACCTAGCGATACATAATGGCATGTCAACTCCTGACAGGCATATGCTGCAAAATCAATTCAAGAAAATCACTTAAATGTTCAGTGACGTGATGCACATGGTCAGCATCGCCATCCACGCCATTGTACATATCGGTTTTCTCATCCCTGAGCTGTGGTGGCGAACACACCAGTATGGTTTTCATGCCAAGCGCATGAGGAACTTCTAGGTTTTGCGCCAGATCTTCAAACATTGCCGCAGATTGCGGATCAATACCTGCTTTTGCCAAAAACTTTTCATAAGTAGACCGGGCCGGTTTGGGGATGAAATCGGCTGCTACAATGTCAAAAATATCGTCAAAATGATGCAGTATGCCCAGTTTTCCGGCAACATTTTCGGCGTGTTTGACCGACCCATTGGTGAGGATGAGCTTGCGGCCGGGCAGGCATGCAAGGGCATCATTCAACGCGGCATCCTGGGAGATTGGTGACAAATCAATATTGTGAACGTAATCGAGGTAGAGATGCGGGTCGAGATTATGGCAAGTCATCAATCCATTCATGGTGGTGCCATATTCGCGATAATATTTTTTCTGGATTTTGCGTGCTTCCACCCGGTCAATATCAAGAAATTCACTGACGAAAGACCCCATGCGGTAATCAACCTGCGCAAACAGGTTTGAATGGGCGGGATAAAGCGTGTTGTCGAGATCGAATATCCAGACTGATTTATCGATGAAATCGGCTGAAATTCTGGCCGCCTGATCACCAGGCATTTCGAAAGTTTCTGTCATGGTCGCCAAAATGCACCAATGATCACCTGTCGATCAAGAGGGAAGTTGGTTGTGATATGTATGCGGCCGCAATAAGCTTTTACTGCGGCCGCCACAAATTCGAATTTGTATAAGTTTACCCGGTACGGATTTGGGTGATGAATTTGGTGACTTCGGTTTTCATCATCTCCGCTTGCTTGGAAAGTTCACCGGCAGCCGACATCACCTCGCCGGAGGCGGCTCCCGCCTCCTGAGAGGCCTGGCTGACACAGGAAATATTGCGGGTGACTTCCTCTGTGCCAGAGGCTGCTTCCTGCACGTTACGGGCAATTTCCTGAGTAGCTGCTCCCTGTTCGGCCATTGACGCGGCAATGGCGGCCGAAGTTTCGTCCACCTGACGAATAACCTCACCAATTTCTGCAATGGAGACAACCGCCTGTTTGGTGGCATTTTGAATTTCATCCACCTGTTCACCTATCTGCTCTGTCGCCTTGCCGGTCTGGCTGGCCAGTTCCTTGACTTCACTGGCCACCACAGCAAATCCCTTGCCGGCTTCTCCGGCCCGCGCTGATTCGATGGTGGCATTCAAAGCGAGCAGGTTGGTCTGTTCGGCGATGTCGGAGATGATCCTGATCACTTCACCGATCTTGTCGGCAGTGCTGGCAAGAGCTTCCATCTGTTCGCCGGTCTGCTCAACGTTTGCCACAGCCTGTTTGGCCGCCGCGGATGCCTGGGCTACCTGCCCGTTGATTTCCGAAATTGAGTGTGACATTTCTTCAGATGCTGCCGCCACAGTCTGAACGTTGGTTGCAGCCTCTTCGGAAGCAGCCGAAACAGCCGCCGACTGGCTGCTGGTTTTTTCAGAAATTGAGGACATTGTTTGTGCGGTAGATTCCAGTTCGGCTGATGCCGTGGACACTGTTTCGATAATCCCACCGACATTGGAGTCGAAATTATCGGCCAGTTCATTCATCATTTTACGTTTTTCTTCTTCAACTCGCCCTTTTTGAGCTTCCTGATCGGCTTCAAACTCCTTGTTCTTGATGGCATTTTCCTTAAACACCTGCACCGCCGCTGCCATATCCCCTATTTCATCACCGCGCTCCCGGCCCGTCACTTCGGTGCCAAGATGACCGTCCGCCAGTTTTTTCATGGCATCGGTCATGGCCACCACCGGTTTGGCAATGCTGCGGGTGATAAAAAATGCTACCGCTGGACCAACAATTAAGCCAACAATCAACAATATCCACTCCACCGTGAGTAGATTATCCACTTCTTCTTCCACGATTTTTGAATCATTCTGCAACAGCTTGAGTTGATTTTCTGCCATACCTCCGCGGCGGATACCATCAGCTCCCTTTAACCCGCTCAAAATTGTCAGCAATATGTCTGCACGCGGCGCTGCTTCAGTCACCAGCAGGTAGTTGGCCATGTTCCATTTTTTTGATTTGCGAATTTCAAACATCTTTGGCGGTAAAGGGGAAAACTCGGCGAGAACTGCCGTCAGTTTTTTAAATGCTGTCTGTTGTTCAGGCAGCAGCCTGGCGGATACTTCCTTGAGGCTGGCAAAACGCTTGGTGTTTTTGTCCCATAATCCAGAGAAATTATCAGCGAATTTTTGATCACCGGTTAGCAAAAACGCCCTGATGTTGGCAAGTCCCAGCGCAAACGACCCTCTGAAGTCGGCCATGTAACCCAGATACTTGATCCGCTCAGCCGGGGTGTCACTGTTATTTTTAGCATTTTTTATCTCAGCATCAATCATACTGGTAATGTACTGCAAGATAACTTTGGCTCGAGGCGCAGCCTCATTCATCAGTATTGCCATAGCCGGTCTTTCATCCTCGCTATTGGCAATTTTTTCAACCGTTGCCTGGGCAATCCTGAACTCCGCCAAGGTTTCCTTGAATCTCTGAAGCTTTTTGATGTTGTCGGAGTTGGTCCAGTTCTTTGAGTACTGGTCCAGTTTTCCGTATGTTTTGTCGATATCTTGCCAGACTACCGCGCGTTGGGTTTTAAATATCTCGTTACCCGTCAGCATATAGCCGCGCAAATTTGCCAGTGAGGCATTAACATCATTGAGCAGTTGCGCCGATGCCTGTGCTGTCGGCATGCGTAATTTCACTATCCGGTTTGTTGTGCTGTAAATATCGCCGACCTGCCAGACCGTTACCCCCACCGCTGTCATCAGCAGCAACACTAAAATAGCAAATCCGCCATACAGCCGATGTGAAATTTTCAGCCGGTTGAAAAATTTGGGTGAGGTCATTAGGAATCTCCAGAAGTAAACAGACTTGTTAATTGAACTAAATATTTTGAGCAGCTTTTGGCCGGTCTGAATTTATGATCAATTATAGATAAATTTTAGTTAATGAGTGCCTCCACGTCCCTCTCGACAGAATACGAACCGGCTTACTGGTTTAGTAACCCCCGATTAATACGCATCGTGTACAGTGCGCCAACAATAAGTATTGGCAGTGTTTATGAGTAACTCCCCTTCAGGGCAGAGTATTTTAATCCCCGATTTCGATGGCGAAGCGCCCCTTGGTTTTACCGCGGCATCGTTGGTAAACGCCATACCCTGCCCAGCCGCATTGGTGTGGCCGGATGGTGGCCTGATTTCTTCAAATCAGCACGCATCGGTTCTTGTGCATGAAAATGGCGATGGCAGCCTTGAATTACGATCTGATTTGCTGGCAAGGGTTGCAGCAATAGCCCGCAACCAGGCTTCCGATAACTGGATCATAAGGATCAAAAAACGCGGGCGCTCGGGGCTGTCCACCATCAGTTACTCCCTGACCGGCATACACCTTCCCCTGGCCGGGCAACAAACCCCCGCCGTGCTGATCTATGGTGCCGACAGCGCTTTAGAGCAAAACCTGCGCCAGGCTTTGATTGAAAGCCGGTCATTCTTTCAGGACCTGGCAAATTGCTCGAGCGACTTCACCTGGGCAACGGATGCCCACGGCACTTTCACATTCATCAATCAAAAGGGTGTTGCAGGATATTCCGGCGATGCTGTCCATGGCAAACCGGCGGTGGAACTGCTGGCGCCACCGACGACACCTGCCCAGGCAAAAGCTGTTTTTCAGACAAGAATTCGGGTAAGCGAAAATGAGATTTGGTTGCAGGGGGCCAAGGGTGAAAAATTCTGTTTTATGATTTCCGCAGTACCGGTTCATGACGCCCAGGGCCTGTGGACAGGTGCGCGCGGTGTTGGTCGTGATGTGACCGAATTGCGCTTGCGCGAAGCTGAATTAAAGCGCGCCCAGCAATCGGAAAAGCTGATCAATACAGTGCTTGGTATTATCCGTAATGAAGTTGAGCCGTCCAAAATGCTGGCAGCAGCTGCGGCTGCGGTAATAAATGCTATCGGCATGACTTCGTGTTGGGTTTTTCAACGCAAATACGGTGAGAAATTCTCCTGCCAGACAGCCAAAACCCTGAATATTGTACCCCGCGCCTCTATGGGTTTGAAGAATGCCCCGACCTCTGCTCAATTGCGTGCCATTATCACCAAGAACCTCACAAACCCTGAAGCCAACATTGGGGAATTCACCAACAATGGCTGGTCTTTTCTGGTCGCCAGAACAAACTATGGCGGGCAACTTAACGGAACCCTTTGTTTCGTGCGTCAAATCACCGGCAATCCAGAAGAAGATCCCCGAAAATCAAACTGGGATGCCTATGAACGTACAATGATCAGCAGGGTTGCCGACCAGTTGTCTGTGGCTATCGTCCAGTCCGAGCATCAGGAAAAACTGAGAGTTCTATCTCAAACAGATGGTCTCACCGGCCTCATGAACAGGCGGTCGTTTTTGCCTGAAATAACCCGCAGGCTCGCCCATCACGAACGGCAAACACGCAAAGCCGCCTTGTTGTTCATTGATCTCGATAACTTCAAGGGCATTAATGATACCGATGGTCACGCGCGCGGAGATGAAATCCTCCTGGCCGTATCACAACTGTTGAAAGTCAATTGCCGCACAAGCGATCTATGCGCACGATTTGGTGGTGACGAATTTGTTCTGTGGCTGGAGGAAGCTGATGAGCCGATTGCCACATTAAAAGCCACTGACCTGATTGATGGCTGTCAGGATATCATCGCCATTGCCAAAGATGCACCGGGTATCAATCCCTCGCCGTCTCAGTCGGGTGTCAAAAGTATTGAACACCTGGGCATGTCTATCGGCATATCGGTTTTTGTGCCCGGCACAAACGAGACTGTTGATCAGCTTATCGCGCGCGCTGACGAGGCTCTCTATGTCGCTAAAAACGGTGGCAAGGGAGGTTATCGTCTAGCTGGGCCCGCTGCCCCGGCCGCAAGTGCTGCGTCGGATAAAAATGATGTTGGAGGGCAATAAATTGAGCGTTGATTTAAAAAAATCTTATGAGCACGCCCGCGATATTCTCGAAAATCGCGACCGCGAAGCTCTAAAACATCTGGCCTCTGACGAAGCCGGTTTCCCGGAAATGCTGTATTTCCTCAGCAATGATGATGATGCCGAAATTCGCAGACGTGTTGCAGCCAACCCCACCACCCCTGTCCAGGCAGACGTGGCTTTGTCAACCGACGCCGAGCCTGAAGTTCGCGAAGCACTGGGGGCTAAGGTTGCTCGCCAGCTTCCTGAACAATTGGTTGAGGATGATGCCCGAAATTCGACTGCAATTGCCATTCTGGAACATCTCGTTTTAGATGAAGAGGTTAGAGTTCGCCGCATTATAGCCGAAGCATTAAAAACCACCGATAAGGCGCCTCTGTATATTATTCAAGAGCTGGCGCGAGATATTGATGAGCAGGTATCAACGCCAATCCTTCATCATTCACCGCTTCTCAATGATGAAGAACTGATCTCAATCATAGAAGATGCCGCAACGCCGGCGCAGCTGAAAGCCATGGCCGAGCGCGCTTGCGTTTCTGAGCCGCTGGCACAATCGATCATTGAAACAACTGACGTCGAGGCCATTTCGCAGCTGCTGCTGAACCCGAGTGCGCAAATTCGCGAGAATATGCTTGATCGCCTGATTGCTGAAGCCGAAGGTATTTCAGAGTGGCATGAGCCCCTGGTCCTGCGGCCTAAATTACCTTTTGGCGCCATTCGCAAAATTGCGGAATTTGTCGCAGGCTCTTTGATTGATGTATTGTCACAACGCCACGATATTGATGATGAACTGCGTGAAGACCTTGAATGTCGTGTTCGCAAACGCCTGGACGAGGAGAAGCTGAGCGGTGATGAACACGTCTCAAGGCCGCTGGAAGAAATTGAGGCTGAACTGCGCGAACTTTATGCCCGTGGCGGCCTCATTGAAGATTATTTGAGGCAATACACAGATAAGGGTGAACGCGACGTCATCATATTGTCGATGGCTGTGCTGGCAGAGATTCCCACTATCGTTTCACGCCGTATTCTTGCTTCTCTAAGCGCCAAAGCCATCATGTCATTAGGCTGGAAAGCAGGCATATCTGCGTCCCTGTCTTCAAGAATTCAAAATACGATTGGTGCCATTCCAGCCGAAGACTGGATACTTCCTGATGAAAACGAGGAATACCCGTTCACGCAAAGAGAAATGCAATGGCAACTGGCATTGTTTCTGGATCAGGAAGAAGGCGTGGATGAAGCCGGGGAAAAAGCCGCGAAAATGAGTGAGGCTTAGGCGATCAAAGTGCCAACACCATGCTCTGTATAGATTTCCAGCAGGACGGCGTGGGCAACGCGACCATCAAGAATAACAACGGCTTCAACGCCGTCTTCGACGGCGCGAATACAGGTTTCTAGTTTGGGCACCATGCCGCCGGAAACTGTGCCGTCACGCTGAAGTTTGCGTGCCTGATGAAGGTCAAGGTCAACAATCAGCTCACCATTACTGTCCAGGATACCCGGTACATCCGTCAGTAACAACAGCCGCTTTGCCTGCAATGCCGCAGCCAGCGCCCCGGCAACCGTATCGGCATTGATATTATAGGTTTCACCCTCTTTCGACACGCCGATTGGCGCAATGACCGGAATGATATCACTGCTGATAAAAGTATCGAGAATGTCGGGATTTATTTCTTCAGGTTCGCCGACAAATCCGAGCTCAAGAATTCTTTCGATGTTCGATCCCTGATCTTTTTTTGTCCGCCGCAGCTTGCGCGCCACTACCAGATTGCCATCTTTGCCGCACAGTCCGGCCGCCTTGCCACCGGCCTTGTTTATGGCAACAACGATTTCCTTGTTGATCGAACCCGCCAATACCATTTCAACAATATCGACAGTCTCGCGATTGGTTACCCGCAAGCCATCAGCAAACGTGCTCTTCATGCCCAGCCGTTCTAACATGGCACCAATTTGCGGGCCGCCGCCATGGACAATAATGGGATTAACGCCGGTTTGTTTCAGTTGAACCACATCGCGGGCAAAATCCTGCGAAAGCTGTTTGTCGCCCATGGCATGACCGCCATATTTGATGACAACAGTGGCACCGTCATAACGCTGCATAAAGGGCAGGGCTTCTGAAAGCGTACTGGCTGTGCGGGTCCGCTCACTCATTGATGTGACCGTTTCCGGGTTTTTATTATTGCTATCATCCTGCGTCATAATGATCTCACTGGAAAGAAAGTTCGCGTGTTTTTGAACGGCATGCCTTGGTGAGAACGTCCTGAAGCCAGCCCGCTCCCCCGCCCAACCACCCGATAAGGATACCCTGGGGGTGGTTGGGCGGGGGAGCGGGCTGGCTTCAGGACGTTCTCACCAAGGCAGACACTTATAGCGAAGTTTTCAGCTTTGGACCAGAGCGGTTATTTCCGCACGCAAATGATCGATGCCAGCCCCGGTTCGGCTTGATGTGGAGACAATCATCGGGTGTGCCGCTACGTGTTTGGCGCTAACTGTAGACACAGTGTCCATAAGCCGGTCCCAGTCGGATTTCTTGACTTTGTCGGCCTTGGTCAACACCACCTGATAGGACACAGCTGACGCATCCATGAGCTTCATAACCTGCGCATCTACATCCTTGAAACCGTGACGCGCATCGATCAGCAGATAGACCCGCCGCAAGCCTACCCGGCCATTGAGGTATTGTTCTATCAGTGTGGTCCACGCCTGAATTTTGGTTTTTTCTGCCCGCGCATAGCCATAGCCCGGCATATCCACCAGGTAGAGATTCTCGGTAAGTGAAAAGAAATTCAATTCGCGTGTGCGCCCCGGTGTATTTGATGTTCGCGCCAGGGATTTGCGATTGGTGAGCGTATTGATCAGGCTCGATTTACCCACATTGGAGCGCCCGGCAAAGGCGACCTCAACCCGGTCAGGTTCTGGTAGCCCGGAAGGCGCAACAACACTTTTAAGAAAAGTGCATGGTTGGGCAAACAACAGGCGTCCGGCTTCCAGCTGGGCGGCCGGGTAGGTTTCATCTGTCGCAATCTGGCTGACCATCATGTGCTTTCAAAAATTACTGAAAGCCCTGAAGCCAGCCCGCTCCCCCGCCCAACCACCCGATAAGGATACCCTGGGGTGGTTGGGCGGGGGAGCGGGCTGGCTTCAGGGCTTTCGCAAATATTAAGTGTTCTGATCTTTTTTCGAGCCCTTGAACATATCTTTGATGTTGCCGAGCAAATTAACTTCAACACCCTGCTTGTTCATAATGTACCATTGTTGAGCCACCGAAAGCGTATTGTTCCAGGCCCAGTAGATAACCAGTCCGGCGGGGAAAGACGCCAGAAGGAAGACAAAGAACAACGGCATCCAGTTGAATACCATGGCCTGAACCGGATCTGGCGGAGCCGGATTAAGCCGCATCTGGACAAACATGGTAATGCCCATGATGATCGGCCAGATGCCAACGAGTAAAAATGATGGAGGATCCCAGGGAATAAGGCCAAAGAGATTGAACAGGCTGGTCGGGTCCGGTGCCGCAAGATCCTTGATCCAGCCAAAGAACGGTGCATGACGCATTTCAATGGTGCCGAACAGGACTTTATAGAGCGCGAAAAACACCGGTATCTGCAACAGAATTGGCAGACAGCCCGACATCGGGTTGACTTGCTCTTTTTTGTAGAGCTCCATCATCGCCTTTTGCTGAGCGGCCCGGTCGTCACCATAGCGTTCTTTCATCTTGACGATTTCAGGTTGCAGCTTTTTCATCTTGCTCATCGACACATATGATTTATGCGCCAGCGGGAAGAAGATCAGTTTGATCACTACAGTGGCGGCAAGAATGGCGATGCCGAAATTGCCAAAGAAATTGAAGAAAAAGTCGATCAGCATGAACATCGGCTTGGTGATGAAGTAGAACCAGCCCCAGTCAATCAGCAACTCGAAATTGGTAATACCCAGTTTCTCGTCATAACCGTCAATTATCGACACGACCTTGGCACCGGCAAACAGCTGGTTTTCGATTGTCGCACGCTTGCCCGGTGCAGCAACAATGCCCTTGCCGAGATAATCGGTCTGATAGGTAACAATATCATTGCGCTGACTGGCACTGAAACGAGCGGTTATTTTCTCTTTCTGGTTGGGAATAAGCACCGCTCCCCAGTATTTATCGATGATGCCGAGCCAGCCTCCGGTGCTTTCGAATGTCATTGTGTTGCCATCAATCACATCATCATAATCAATTTCCTGCAGACCGTCTTCACCGAGCACTCCGATGAGACCTTCATGCAGGATATAAAAGTTTTGAATATCCGGTTTGCCGTGACGCGACAGCAAGCCATAGGGAAACAGCGTAACTGGCTCAGAAGTGCGGTTTTCAACTTCCTGGGAAATTGAAAACATGAAATCCTTGTCAACCGAAATGGTGCGGCGGAAAATCAGACCCTCGCCATTGTCATATTCCAGAACGACCGGGGTTTCAGGGGTGAGCTTGGACCCGGATTTTACGTTCCATATTGTGGTGGAAGTCGGGGTTTTGATTTTGGCTTCAGGATCAGTTGTCCAGCCGAATTCGGCATAATAGGCCCCTTTGATACCTGAGGGTGAAAACAGGGTGATATTATCACTTTCAGGATCAACAGTCTCGCGATAATCACGCAGCAGCAAATCATCTATTCTGCCGCCTTTAAGTGCGATCGAACCCATCAAGCTGGGCGTATCAATCTCAACCCGCGGGCTTGAGCGCAGCGCTGTCTTGCGTGATACAACCGGTGTTGCAGAACCTGCGCCGGGCAGGGGTAAATTTCCGCTGGTCTGCTGTCCTGTTGATGGTGTGGGGACGGTCGAGCCGCCGATTTCGGGTTGAGGGGTGGTTTTTTTTATCTCGGCTGCCTGTCTTTGCTCTTGTCTCAGGCGTTCGCGTTCCATCTGCGGTGCGCCGACAAAATACTGCCAGCCGAACAGAACCGCTATACTCAGTGCAATCGCGAGAAAAAAATTCTTATTGTCACCCATACCTTAATTCCTGCCAGTCACCGGATATCGAAAAGCTGTTAAAGCATCCGCGGTTAATCTTTTTTCTCATTACCTTCAAAACGCATCATTTTTCCATGAATGCCTCTAAAAGCGCTGCTCAAATCCTGTTCAAGCTTGCTAAAAGCACGAGGAATTGTCGATTTGCGACCGATGACAACATAGTCAAACCCTGTCTGCCCATGTGCTTTATCGTGTCTTGCAACTTCCCTCAAGCGCCTTTTAACGCGATTGCGCACCACAGCATTACCAACACGCTTGGTAACAGTAAATCCAATTCTGGAACTATTGTCGTCACCGCGTTGCCAGCATTGCAGGATGAGGCCGGGGGTAACCCATTTTACACCACGGGCAGCCCGAAGAAACTCTTGACGTTTCTTAAGACGTTCCATTGTGGTCCCGCTCTCCGTTAGAGGTCTGATTGCAAGGGGTGCAAGGGTCGTGACATGAAAACGCACGGGCGTTGGTCAAGTCTGGTGTCAAACTGCCTGGTGTCGTTCAAGCGGATAAACGCTTGCGACCTCTCGCACGTCTGCGAGCAAGCACACGCAGGCCGCCAACAGATGATTTGCGCGCCCGAAAGCCATGACGGCGTTTTCTGACCAGCACACTTGGTTGATAAGTCCGCTTCACTTCAATTCTCCAACTACCGGCGGATTTTCCGCCAAACTAACGCCACTATAGCCGCCGCCAGGGCGCTCATGTGGCCACAATAAAATTAAATGGTCGTGCGGGCTTATAAGATCAACTGGCGCCCAAGTCAATGCACTGGGGAATATACAGTAAATTGAGCCAATGCAACAGTTTTTTCACCGGCGATACCCCGCACCACCACCGGGTTTCCCGGGCAAACGAAAACTTAATCCCCGGACCTGCACCGGCGGCGTATTTTGCACCGGTTCCCCAACTATAGCCGGAAGTGTCATGCACACCAACAACCCGCTCAATAAAAGCCTTCCAGAAGTATCTTGGCAACGGAACTCCAATTGAGCTTTGTCTAAAACAATCACGCCCTACCATGGGCATTGGAGGTATCACACCAAAACAAAAACTACTAAACGCAGCATAAATTCTACTTCTAAATCCCGTTGAAAATGGGGGGATTGCCCCAGGGTCTACTATCTACCCTGTTACGATTTTCCTGCATCCTGATTTTCTATTTACTTTGAACAGCTGGCGATGACATTTTATCACAAATGATTGATGACCTGTTCCCTACAGTGCAAAAAGCTCTAAATTAAGACAAACAACAGGGTTCTGTGTGCCTGTTTGGCAATGGGGTGGGTGTTAGGTCTGGATTTTTTAAATGTACGATGTGCGCACGCCCGAAGTAGTGTCTAAGAATGTGGTGGGCACATTTTCTGTTCAATAGATGGGAACAATATGAGCGACGAAGAAATATCAGCGGCCGGTGACAGCAAGCCCGGTCGCCTGAAACGCTTTTTGCCTTTAGGCATCCTCGTCGCCCTCATGGTGCTGGTAGTCTCCCAGGGCTGGCATAAATATCTCAGCTTGGAAGTTATTGCCGATAACCGCGATTGGTTGAATGAGATGGTTGGCGATCGCTTGCTGCTTGCCCTCACAGCCTATTTCCTTATTTATGTTGCCGTTATTTCAACATCGTTGCCCGGTGGTGTTATTTTGACAATTACCGGCGGGTTTTTGTTCGGCCCCCTGGTGGGCGGAGGCGTTACGGTTGTTGCTGCAACAATGGGCGCATCCCTGCTGTTTTTAATTGCCAAAACCTCGTTCGGTGAAACACTGGCTGCAAAAGCCGGGCCGTGGTTGTCAAAACTTTCTGCCGGATTTCAGGAAAATGCTCTCAATTATCTGTTGTTTTTAAGGCTGGTTCCAGCCTTTCCATTCTGGCTGGTCAATCTTGCCCCGGCCTTGTTAGGCGTTCGCCTCAAAACCTTTATTATTGGAACCTTTGTTGGAATTATTCCCGGCACCTTTGCTTTTGCCTATGTGGGCGCGGGTCTTGACAGCATTGTGGATGCCGCTCAGGCGGATGTTCAAAAATGCCGGGATCTCGCCGGTGCTGCTGCCAGCCTGGACTGTTCTTTCAGCATCAGTCCCGGCTCGCTGGTGACAAAGGAATTACTTATCGCTTTTGCCGCATTAGGGTTTGTCGCCCTTATTCCCGTTATCCTTAAAAAAATCAAAGTGCGAAAGGATTAAGCCGTGCCGCAAGTTCTGGAAGTTGATATTTGCGTTATCGGAGCAGGCTCGGGCGGCCTGTCGGTAGCCGCCGCCACCGCCCAGCTTGGCGTCAGTGTGGTATTGATCGAAAAGGGTAAAATGGGCGGCGATTGTCTCAACTACGGTTGTGTGCCCTCCAAGGCAATGATTGCTGCTGCCAAACAGGCCAAGCTTATGTCATCGGGCGAGAAGTTTGGTATCAAGGCGGAAGAAATCCATGTTGATTTCAGACAAGTCCATGATCATATCCATGGTGTTATTGCCGCAATTGCACCCACAGATTCGGTGGAACGCTTTACCGGCCTTGGTGTCAAGGTTATTGAGGCTGAAGGAAGCTTCAAAGACGCCCGCACCGTCGTTGCCGGAGACTATGAAATCAAGGCAAGGCGGTTTGTGATTTCAACCGGCTCATCTGCCGCAATTCCCCCCATCAGCGGTTTGCAGGATGTCCCCTATCACACCAATGAAACCATCTTTGACAATACCGACAAGCCGGCCCATCTGATAATCATTGGCGGTGGTCCCATCGGTATGGAACTGGCTCAGGCTCATCGTCACCTGGGCGCTGAGGTAACCGTTTTGGAGATGTTTGCACCGCTTGCAAAAGATGACTCTGAACTCACCGCAATCGTTCTTGACCAGATAGTTCGCGACGGTGTCAAAATTCACAGCGGTATTGCAGTTAAACATGTTGCCAAAAAAGGCAAGGGCATCCGGGTAACAATCGAGGCCGACGGCGACACCATTGAAATTGACGGTTCACATCTGCTGGTGGCTGCCGGTCGCAAACCCAATGTAGCTGGTTTAAACCTGGAAGCAGCGGGCATTAAATATTCACCGCGCGGCATTGAGGTAAACAGGAAACTCAAAACCTCGAACCGCAAAATCTATGCGATTGGCGATGTCACCGGTTCTTTACAGTTTACCCATGTGGCCAACCACCATGCGGGTATTGTTATCCGCTCGGCAATTTTCCGCCTGCCGGCGAAAGTCAACACCGACATTATTCCCTGGGTGACCTATACTGATCCTGAGCTTGCCCATGTGGGGCTGGATGAAGTGGCCGCGCGCAAACGCTATGGTAAAATCAGAATACTGCGCTGGCCCTATGCCGAAAATGATCGTGCCACGGCAGAAGGTAAAACCAATGGTATGGTAAAGGTTATAACCACAAAAAAGGGCAAGATTATCGGTGCCAGTATTGTCGGTCAAAGTGCCGGTGAATTGATACAAACCTGGGTACTGGCAATAACCAAAGGTCTAAAAATTGGCGCAATGACAAGTATTATTGTACCCTATCCAACATTGAGTGAAATAAACAAGCGTGTTTCCTATGGATTTTACACTGATAAACTGTCAAACCCATGGCTCAAAAAATTAATCAAATTTCTGGCCCGGTTCGGGTAGGCAACCTTTGTGGTTGATGAAACTTATGAGCGAAAAGCTGAATAGTAACCTACAAGTGCCACCACGGTCCGGGCGTAAGTTGAAGTTGGGACTGTCGGCCAAGCTGTTGATTATGACAGCCCTTTTCATCATGATTGTTGAAGTTCTCGTCTTTGTGCCTTCGGTGGCCAACTTTCGAAAAAACTGGCTCGAAAACAGGTTGGCATCGGCTCAGATCGCCAGTCTGGTGGTCGAGGCGGCTCCGAACCAGAAAATTTCTGATGACCTTATGTATGCACTGCTTGACGCCGCCCGGGTGAAAGGTGTTGCTACCCGTAACAATGAAATTCGCCAGATGATTTTGAGTAAGAACATGCCCCCTGCGGTCGATGGTTCTTTTGATTTGCGCGATCCCACCATGTACAGCCTGATAATTGATGCCATGGATACGCTGTTTTTTGAGGGTAATCGAAATATTCGCGTTGTCGGTAATGTTAAGGGAAAATCAGGCGAATTTATCGAGGTGGTGCTGGCAGAAAAACCTCTGCGCAAAGCCATGCTGACCTTTGCGCTTAATATATTTAATCTGTCGCTGGTTATTTCTGCACTGACGGCAACGGCGGTCTTTTTCATGCTGATCTGGATTTTTGTCCGGCCCATGCGCCAGATCACCTATAGTATGGTGCGGTTTAGAGAAGACCCGGAAGATCGGGCGAGAATCATTGTGCCGTCATCGCGCGGTGATGAAATTGGTATTGCTGAAGTTGAACTGGCAACAATGCAGAATGATCTTACCCAGATGCTGCAACAGAAAAGCCACCTTGAGGCCCTGGGGCTGGCGGTCAGCAAAATCAGTCATGATCTGCGCAATATGTTGTCCAGTGCGCATCTGATTTCAGACCGCCTTTCCGGTGTTGAAGACCCGACCGTCAAGCGTTTTGCGCCAAAACTTATCGCCTCTCTCGACCGCGCAGTCAATTTCTGCACCCAGACACTGAAATACGGCAAGGTGCAGGAAGACCCGCCAAAGCGCAGCCGGTTTTTGGTCAAACATCTGGTTGATGAAGTCCACGACACCCTTAATCCGTTTTTCGAACGCGGCGTGTCCTATGCCGCTGATATTGAACCGGACCTGGAAATAGATGCCGATAAAGAGCAGCTGTTCAGGGTTCTGTTTAATCTGCTGAAGAACGCTTGTCAGGTGCTTGAGGTTTCGAAATCAACCGATCTGGAAGTCCGCACCTCAGCCTGGCGTGAAGGCTCCGTGGTAACGATTGAGGTTAAAGACAACGGACCCGGTATGCCTGAACGTGCCCGTGAACATCTCTTCGATGCCTTCAAAGGTTCCGTGCGCAGCGGCGGCACCGGCCTCGGGCTGGCCATCGCCTACGAGCTTGCCAAGGCCCACGGTGGCTCCATCGATCTGATCGATGCCCCCATTGGCGCAACATTCCATGTATCTATTCCCGACCGCATCACCTCCATTCGACATAGCGATCAAATTTCCCAGGCAGCTTCTTAGCAAAGAAGTCTTATCCGATGAAAAAACCACTGAACAATTACGATGCCATTATCCTTGGCGCCGGTGGCGCTGGTCTGATGTGTGCAGCCATCGCCGCCCAGCGTGGCAAACGCATCCTGCTGGTCGATCATGGCGCTGAGCCCGGGCGCAAAATTATTATTTCAGGTGGGGGGCGCTGTAATTTCACCAATATTGAAGCCCGCGCCGAAAGATTTCTCAGTGCCAACCGCCATTTTGCCAAATCAGCCCTTGGCCGGTATCGGCCGCAGGATTTCATCGCCCTGGTTGACGCCTACAATATCGCCTGGCACGAAAAAGAGCTGGGCCAACTGTTTTGTGATGGCTCGGCCAGGCAGATAGTAGCCATGCTTGTTGCTGAATGTGAAAAGGGTGAAGTGACGCTTAAGCTCGGCCAGGAGGTGGGGGACATAACTTTCGCCGACAATAGTTTTTCTGTCGATCTTGGTGATCATACGGCATTCTCACCTGCTTTGGTCGTTGCTACTGGCGGGGCATCAATTCCTAAAATGGGGGCAACCGATTTTGCCTATCGGCTGGCCCGGCAGTTTGGCCTTAAGGTGGTGGAGCCGAGGCCGGCGCTGGTGCCGCTAAAGCTGGGGCCGGATGAAACCCTGTTTACATCATTGTCAGGGGTTTCGACCGATACAATTGTCTCCTGTGGCAAAGTGAAATTTCATAATGCGACTTTGTTCACTCATCGCGGCATGTCGGGCCCGGCAATCCTGCAGATATCTTCCTACTGGCGCAAGGGAGATCAGATTGGCGTAAATTTTCTGCCTGATAAAAAACCCGGCTGGCTGTTGCAGACAAAAAACTTAACGCCAAAAGCATCTCTGCAAACAGTATTGGCCGCAGACCTGCCGGTGAGACTGGCAACAGCCCTGGCTGAGCGCATTAACCCGGTCGCAGAACTCGGCAATACGCCCGACAAAAAACTCAAAGCAGCCGAACACAGGCTTGCCGACTGGCGCTTCACACCCACCGGATCCGAAGGCTTTGCCAAAGCCGAAGTGACCGTCGGTGGCGTCAGCACCGCTGATCTGTCATCGCAAACACTGGCAGCAAAACGCATCCCCGGTCTTTACTTCATCGGCGAGGCTGTAGATGTTACCGGCTGGCTTGGCGGTTACAATTTTCAATGGGCCTGGGCCAGCGGCTGGGCCGCCGGGCAGGCGATTTAAGGCGTAGTGTCGAGGTTGGCAGAATTTTGCCTACATCTGCATATTGCCCATGTCCATTGCTCGGCCTGGTGTTGCTATCTGGCCCATCATACCCATTTGCATATGGTACGGCAGCATGCACATGAACATCCAGGCACCATCCTGCTGAATTTCGGCAACAAAGGAAAACTTTCCTCCTGGCAGAACGAGGGACTTTTCATACACTGCTTTATGTTCCAGCAGGTTCCAGTCGGCTCGGTTTGCCCGGTAATTAACAGCTTGCATCGCCGCCATGGACATAAACATGAACTCATGAGGAATTTTTCCCTCATTGGTGATGGTGAAACGTATTCTTTCACCTTTTTTAACACCCAGATTTAAGTTGTAAAATTTCCACTCGGCCATTGTTAAAACAACTTCGCGATCAAATTTACCCTCTTCGGTAATTTTCAGACCACTTTCAGCTTTCTTACCGTCCTCCGCTCCGTGCGGTTTCTTGGCAGTCTTGGTTTCCTCCGCTCCGTGTGGTTTCTTAGCGGCTTCAGTTTCCTCCGCCCCGTGCGGCTCTTCAGTTGTTTTGGCATCGTCAGCCATCGGCATTTTCATGGTGCCTTCACCCTCCATCTTCATGGCGGTTTTGGCATCGTCAGCCATCGGCATTTTCATGGTGCCTTCACCCTCCATCTTCATGGCGGTTTCAGCGTCATCAGCCATCGGCATTTTCATGGTGCCTTCACCCTCCATCTTCATGGCGGTTTTGGCATCGTCAGCCATCGGCATTTTCATGGTGCCTTCACCCTCCATCTTCATGGCGGTTTTGGCATCGTCAGCCATCGGCATTTTCATGGAACCTTCACCGTCCATCTTCATGCCATCCATTTTCATGCCGCCCATGTCCATGCCCTCCATATTGGACATAGCCATCTTTAGTTGACGTTCATCTTCTTCCGGCACTTCAAAAATATCATGTTCGACTTCGTCATTTTCACCAACAGCATTGGCATCAGGCATCAGGCCTTCTTTTTGGAATTTCGTATAAAGGCTGGACGATGGTGCCATTTGAAAATCAGGCTCCTGGCCAATTGTTGCTAGATAGGTGGCAAGGGAAACGCCGGTGATTCCGATAACTATAAATAATTTAATCATGTCTGCGTCCTTTATTCAGCAGGTACAGCGGCAGGCGCTGCATCATCATGTTCAACCGGCCACGGTTCATCTGCTGCC